>CAZMDP010000001.1:0-56871 GCA_964565015.1 uncultured Prolixibacteraceae bacterium
CACTGTGACACAAATTGACAACTTCCTGTTATAGCTTTGTCAAAAATTCAAAACTATGAAAAACGTGAGCTCAAAAATTAACGATCACGATGCCGATAAACTCATAGCAGTTTTCGGATCCAAATACGAAGGCGTAAAAAGAGCCGTTGAAGGCTTCATGGCAATCAGAGATTATTCCTTAGCCGAAATTCGTAAATTAAACTTTACAACAGAGGAACTTACTTCTATGATAAGCAGCCTGAACGGCACAATGTCGTCAAACGCCCGGATGCAATGCAACGTGGGTGCCTTTAACGCACACATGGAAGATTTTGAAAAACTCGACAACGGAGTTTCCTCTTACGGAGCTGACTATAACAGCCTGATGAAAAAATTGGAAAATTTATCAGCTGCACAGGTTTTCTTCCTGCAGGATGAAATATACCGATGGTGGGAAATAAATACTGATATGGAGGGATTTATCAGTTCACTTCAGCCAAAAGCTGAATAAAACCGCCGGAAATGAAAAATAGCGGTTACACGAACATTCATAAAAGGCGTCCAAAGCCGTGTTTGATACTTCCGAGGGCAGGGATGTACCCGAGAGCAATATCGGACAGTTCGTGTGATTTTCCGGCATCGTGCGGAGCCGCCTGGCCTGTCATGTATTTGCGGGCTGTGCTTGTTGGGGTTGGCATTTCAATAGTAGGTTGGGGACTATTGTTTTTTTAATTGTTTTTTTACTAATTTTATCAAACCAAAATCAGCCACGCCATAGGCTAAAAAAGACCCCAGGCAGGGGCACCAGAAAATGGAAACTGCAAAACAAGCAAGAGAAACAAAAATCTTCTTTCTCGAACAAATCAATCAAGGCAATTTAAGAGTTGCCGAAACTTCTCTTTATGATTTCGTAATGGAATCGGCCGAGGAAACAACTTCGCCAAGAGGTAATGAGCGAAAACTGCATATCAGGGAAACCGAAAGGCAGTGCTCATGCTGGGATACCAAGGTAGAGGATGATTTCGATCCCGATTGTGAAAAATGCTATCAGGGTACTGAAATCGTTTTTAAGGTTTGGGATTGGGGCCCTATGGGTCAGCGCCCAAGGGTTTTAGAAACCTGCAACACCGAGGAAGAAGCCGAAGATTACATCTTTCAGCGGGTATATGAATACGATTTCATGCGCGACGATCAGCGCGATACCGAATACTTCTATTCAGAGGACGAAGCAAAACAGGCGGTAATCGAAAGACTGTGCTCAAGCTGGAATGTGTCTGAGGATGTTGTTCGCTCCGTATTGAGCAAACAAGAGCGAATCAGAGAGGTGCGTATGCAAAGAGAGGAAGAAAAAAAGGCTCAGGCTGCAAAGGGAAAAGCGCTGGATCAGGAGCGCATCAATCGCATTGCTGCCGAATATGCAACCCTCATTCAGCGCCAGGAAGGCGAAACCTACAAAGAAACTGCTGCCAGGCTGTCGAAAGCCATTGGCGAAAGAATACAATCTGCAGTATTTCACCAGGCCGTTAAAATTGTGCGGCATAAAAATTAAACCCATGAAAACAATCTCTTTGTTAATCCTTTTACTGGCATCGGTTTCGGCTGGTGCTCAAACTTCGCTCTCAGTGGCCGAAGAAATCATCGAAGAAATGCAGGCCGTTATTGAGCAAAAAGAGCAAACACCTACCTATGTAATCATGTACGTTTACCCACCCGAATGGTATAATCTCGAACTGGTAGTCGCGCAGGTAAAACGAATCGCCGACAAATACCCCGATGTTAAATTCCTTTCGCAATGGGAACGAAACGAAAAAACAAACGATTACGCCTGTTTGCTCTCAGTAAACGGAAAAATTCTGAGCGTTAAATATCAGCCCGAAAACATTGAGGTTCTGTTTTATTGTGCTCTATAAAGAGCCATTATAAAAATTGGAAAATTTAGGAGAGTGGCAGCCGGCCTCCGTTAACCCTGCCGCAAATTTTTATTCAATGAAAACCATCTTTGACCGGGATTTCTATCCCACCCCCGACGATGTAATCGAAACCATGCTCGCCGGCGAAACCATTGCCGGAAAAATTATCCTCGAACCCTCTGCCGGAACCGGCAATATTGTGCAATGGCTTAAAGCCCGAAATGCTGCCGAAGTGCTGGCCTGCGAAAAAGATAACGACTTCGCCCGCCTCCTGGCTACAAAATGCACAGTGCTCGAAAATAACTTTTTCGATCTCAAATCAGATCGCATCAGCCACATTCATGCCATTTACATGAACCCGCCTTTCAGCGATGCCGGAAGGCATATTCTCCATGCCTGGAATATTGCTCCCGGCGGATGCCGCATTATTTCGCTATGCAATTCATCGCTGCTCGATAATACGTACTCGCAAATGCGCGAGGAAATCAAAGCCCTGGTTAACCAGTACGGTTATTCCGTTGACCTCGGCCAGTGTTTCAACACCGCCGACCGCAAAACCGACGTGGAAGTAAGCATGATTACCCTTATTAAGCCCGGTGGCGGCTACGAGGCCGAATTTGAAGGCTTTTTCCTTGAAGATGATCCTACCGAACTGCAGGCAAATGCCATGATGCCGTACAATATGGTGCGCGATATAGTTAACAGGTACATAGGCGCCATAAAAATATACGATCAGCAGCTCGAAACTGCCTCTCAGCTCAATGCGCTGCTTGATTCGTTTTATGGCGAAAAAATCGGATTCCAGTGCACCGAAAAGGGCAAACCCCTGCTACGAAATACTTTTAAAAAGGATCTGCAAAAAGCAGCATGGAAATTTGTGTTTAATAAACTCAATATGTCACGCACTGCTACAAAGGGACTACGCGAGGATATTAACCGCTTTGTTGAGCAACAGCAGCAAATACCCTTTACCATGCGTAATATTTACCGTATGCTCGAAATAGTACACGGCACCACCGAACAGCGTATGGATAAAGCTCTGCTCGAAGTATTCGACAAAGTAACCCGGCATTACAAGGAAAACAGGCATAATGTCGAGGGCTGGGTAACAAACGATTGTTACCTGGTGAATCGCAAATTTATACTGCCCTACGTGGTTGCTCCTGATTTCCGGGGAAAGGTACGGGCCAATTATTACGGCTGGGCCGAACCGGTTGATGATCTTTCTAAAGCCCTTTGCTATCTTACAGGAAGGAATTATGAAACAATCGGAGATTTCAGCACCTTTTTATCCGCAGGCTCGGTTTATTTTGGAGAGCTTACAACCTGGGGCTTCTTCCAGTTTCGGGCATATAAAAAGGGCACGGTGCATTTTACATTTCTTGATGAAAATGTTTGGGCACGTTTCAACCAGCGTATTGCTCAACTCAAAGGCTACCAGCTGCCCGAAACCATGAAACCGCGTAAGGAAGAAAAACAGAAACAGTCCAGCGCTAAAAATGCCAATCATTCCGAATCTTACATTGAACCCTGGCAAAGAACTGTGAACGACTTTGTTCAGTCATATAATAACGATAAAGTAGCCAGATCTGCACACCGCTTAATCATCAAAAAAGCCCTCTCCGATGGTCTGCCGGTTCCCCCCGAAGTCATGGCCGATTATCCCGACCTTATGGCGCCTGCTCCCGTGGTTGATCAGGTAGTTCCCGAAATAGAACTCTGCGATCAACCCGAAACCGAACCCGAACCCGAACCGGTATTCTTCGACAATCCCGATCAGCTTTCAATGTTTTAACTATTCAGCAACCTCTTAAAAATTGGAAAAATGTCACCCGTCGAAATAAACCTTCGAAACACAATGATCAGGTTGCTGCATCGCTTCGGTTTTACTGAGCGTTTTCTTAACTCGCTCACCACCGATAAACTCGAAGCCCTCACCGATCTCATTTCAAATGATATTGAGAACTCAAAGCACAATCCCGAAGCGGTCAAATACGCTAACCTGATTGAACCAACCCGCGAAACTTATGCCCAAACCGTTAAAAGGCTTTCAGATGCTATGGGCAAAAGAGTTGATACCGATGTTTTTTACGAAGCAGTGCGAATAATCCGCTATCGCTACAGCGATATGCAAAAAATCCTTTAAATCCCGAGAGTGGCAGCTGGCCTCTGTTAACCCTGCCGTAAACTTTTAAACAAATGAGAACTATTGTTTTTGCATGGCTGCTGCTGTGCTTTGTGGGCTGCGAAAAAGAACCTTTCGCCCCCGAACCTCAAAATCGCCGGGCTACCGGCATAATTACCAACCGCCACCGTTCGCCCCGCGAAGGAATTTACGAAGGCGAACTGCAGTACTCCATCCCCGATATGGTTGATCAAACCATTTACACCCAGCGGCAAATCACCTACCTTAACGATTCACTTATCGTTATAAAATGGTGGTCAAAACCCGATACCTGCGACACCATAAGCATTACCACTGGCATTACATACACCATGGCTTTTCGCAAAGCCAGCAACACCTGCGGCAATCAGGAAGTATTTTATATCTGGAACAGCTCCGGCCAGATAAAAAACGATACCATCTTCGAGCATGGCACGGTTGAGTACCGGTTTTATTTCGAAGGTGAACTACGGGTTAACCGGCACGGCCAATGGCAATCATGGGTAAAATGGAAACGTAAAAACCATTGTAGCCGCTTGTAGCTGGCATTTTTGCCAAAATTGTGTAATACCGGCCGGGTAAAAAAAATATTAATCTTGACAAATAGCTACAATGTTTTGTATATTTGCCAAAAAAACAACTATGGGATTAACTCTCACCCTTAACGAAGTTCTTAGCCATTATCCGGTTAAGGTTAGCCTTCTTGCCATTGATCTGCGCCGAAGCCGCGTGTGGGTCAATCGTTTGGCCTATTCTCCGGTTACTACAGCTGCCGTTCATGAGGCCAATATCTTAATTGTCCAGAACTATCTGCGCAAAATTGGCGGCGAACTGTCGGTTATAAATCTCTCGTGCGATAATAATGAACCAGACGCTCTTCATATTGTGGATTTTTTTAACAAATATCCCTTTACTGTTGCAGGAGTAGCGCAGCATCTTAACCTCTCGCGCGAATGGTTGAGCTCAATTGTGCAAAACCGTTACCGGGCATCGCAGGCTGCCAGGTTAAAGCAGGTACTTAAGCTGCAGAAGTTTTTTCGCAGCATTGGCAACGATTTTAAAGAAATAACCTTAATCCCGTGAGTCAAAAAAACTTTTAACCTACCAACAATGAAAGAGAAAGAATTAATGGTATTTGTGCGATCTCTTTGGGACCGGGGATTACTCACAAAATCACCTGATGAATTTGATTATGAGTGGGTGATATGGGATTATCTGAAATTGCCTAATCCTGCGGTTAGTGATTCAGTACAAGCGGAGTCTATTGAGTTTGCTGAATGGATAAGAACATTTGATTCGCTCGAAAAGAAGCAAGGATTTTGGATAATTGAAAGCCAAATTTCAAGTGAAGAATTATACAAACTTTCTCTGGAAGACAGAGATCGTTGGCGCAATGAACGCACAAAACTCCAGCATCAAGAACAGGATGCGGTACAAGACTGTTCAAAGTATGTATTTCGCTGGCATAAGGTCGTTTTCCCGGCCTTTTTGTCAGAATATTATTCTAATCAAATGGACGGAACCAAAGAAGCAAGAGTAATTATGGTCGGAGACAGATTCTTCGCTGATTACAAAAACAAACGCGTTTTAAGCGCTTGGTCATTATCTGGCGCTAAATTATTCCTTGATGGTTGTGGCGGAAAGACAATTGAGTATTACGAAGATGTCTTAAAAAAGAAAGGATACAAAACTGAAAGGAAACTTGTTAGGTTGGAGGATGATGATTAACAGTGGCGGTTTGATTAGCCGCTAATTTTGGGGGTTATGAGCGTAAAAGCTACCTAACTGGCAAGCTCTGAAAGCAGCAATGCAAAGTCGAGGTCGAACGGTAGAATATGATCGAGGTAATGGCGTATTGGTGGTTCGAATCCACCAACCCCCACGAGAAACAATAATTTCAAAGCAATGACAATTGAAGAAGCAAAAACGGCATTGTGGGACTGCCAAAAAATAACTCACGAAAGATTTTTACCACATGAATTTGTTTTTATTGAAAACGGTGTTCTGTGGGATGAAGAAAACAATAAATTGGACTATGACTTTTTTTGGAGCACCCGAAACAATTCAATGTTTGAAACAGGATGGTCAATATGGAACGGTTAGCAGTGCTTTCCGTAGTGGTGGATTTTATGAACGAACGCTTCACTTAACAAACCGACAAAATGACAAAAGAGGATTTAATTTACCAATGGGAAAATCAATTGGTTTTACTGGAAGTTTCAATTAGTAACGCCGAAGAAAGAGGATCCTGTGTTACAGCGACAGCACTGGACTATCAAAAGAACCAATTGATAGCTTGTTTAGCAGATCTCAAAAAATTAGAAGCAAAGTCCGTTGAATCGCAGTTAATTCTCGTAAAATGAACTTAGCAAAACAACACGTCTATTTGATGTACGATATTCAAAATAGGCATAGGCACACAAAAATCGGGGAAGTCCAAATTCGTATTCATAAAGAAACGGAAATGGATAAATGGAAAAACCCAAACAATTACAAGCATCACGCTATAGATGTTTGGGTTGAAGCACATCCCGAATACTTTAAAAGTGATTTGGACGCATTTTATACAGGCGATTTTATACCGTTTGTATAATTGCTGCTAACAGAGGCAATAAAAAATGTATGGGATTTCTAAGCGGTTACTTATCCCATGACATTAAACAAAATTAGAAGCAGACCGCATAAACAGGCATTAACACCCCTTTTTTATTGCGTGTGTGTGCCAGTATTTTTTATCAAAATGAAAGAAATTAAACACATTTGGAACATTGTCGGCACTTTATTAGGAGTAGCCGTAAACCTTAAAATAACTTACGATTATTTTATTGACAACAAAGAACCATCGAGCTTTTTAGTGTATGGAGCCTTAGTGCTATATATGCAACTGTTTCTGAAACACAAAGATAAAACAGAGTAGTCTTTTATTATTGGCTATTACGCATTGCAGCTATGCGAAGGCAGGGTTTAAATGCACCTTACCTGTCATTTCGCACTAAACTAACTAAGGATGCACAACCTTTCGGCTACCACAGAACCCCTGCTTTTGCATAGGTGCTGTTATAGCCAGTATTTGATCTGTTATGATTAGAAAAACATTAAAAATCCTGTGGGTAATTCAGGAGCAAGAACACAAAGACCCATTCAAAAGATGGTATTTTAAAAGGAGAATGAACCCTTTTAATCCACTTACATACATCTCAATTCTTATTATCATTTTGATTGGATTTTTAATGTTTGGCTTGGTTGGATTTTGGAAAGAGGTCGATTTAAGAAATCCGTTTCGGTGGTCTTAATATTGGCTATAACGTTTAGGCTAAGAACCGAAGCCTTTATAAATATTCGGTTCACAGTGTAAATTTGGTGGGCTTTGGTTTTTAGCCCTTGTTACCGCCAGTTAATTTTAAAAGTCAAATGAAAAAAGTAAAAGTAGAAAACAGATTAGGGGTAACAACATCAGTTATCCCACATAGTAACGGAACTTATCCAGTATGGTTTGAAGATTCCGATACCGTTCAATTTATCGAAGCATCGAAAGTGGTGTTTCTTTAATTGGCGGTAACGTGTTTTCGCTTGCCGTCAGGTGGGGCAATCGAAGCACTGAACTGTCAATAACCACCGAAGTTTAATAGAAGCCAAAAGCTGGGTTTAACGCATACCCCCACTTGCGGCAAACGAATGTTGTGCGAAGTGTTTTACTATGGTTACTTACAATATAGACGACAGGTTTTGCCCTTGTGGAAATAAATGGACATTTGTTACTGCTTCATTATCTTTTGGGGATTACTACTATTGTCAAAAATGCGACAAGATTTTTGTTCCAACAGTTGAAGAAAAAACAAAAGAGTGGTTTGGTGAAAACTACAACACAGACAGATTTAATCAGTTAAAAAATATTGCTCGCATTGTAGAAGCAAGGGCAAAAGTCACCAATGATGATTTAAAAAAATTAGGGTATCTCTAACATTTCGCACAACAGTAATTAAAATGGAAAAAGATAATTTCTTCAACTTTAAACAAAAAAATATTTGGGATGTGGGATTCCCGATGAGTCCAAGAAAGTTCATAATAGCTTCATTGATTTTGACACCTGTAATAGTATTGGTAGCACTTTATTGTTGCTAACGTTTGCGGCTTTGCGTTTGTGTGGGTATTCAAGGCTCGTCTGCCCACATTTGCACAACAGCTTAATAGAATTACAACTGATGGGCCTTTAACCGTCTGCCCACATAACGCAAAACCGTTTGTTATGGGCAGGCACAAAACGAAATTTATGTTAATAACAATCAACATCTTATTATGTCTGCTGAATGTAGCAATGGCGTTCAAAAACTATGAAGAACAAAGTTACAAAAGTGCAATGTTTTCGGCATTCGCTGCTGGGTTTAGTGCTTCTGCTGCTATTGCCATTGTGATTATGTAGGGTGTCGCTTTGCTTGCCCATAACGCAATGGCGGTATGATTAGCCGCCATTACGAGTAATAACTTTTCAAAAAAAAAACTACTTATGAACGAAGCAAGTAACATTCAAAACAGCACTGAACAGGCGGTTAATTATACCGACCTGTTATCGGCTGTTAATTCCGTCTTATTTGAACATCCTGAGTATCTGACGAAAAAAGGAGCATATGGTAAATGCGTTGATGCGTCTACGCAATTGTTATTTAAACTTGATGAAATGTATGACTTTCCAATAAATGGATATGTCGACGGTGATAAAAGACCACATCATTGGGCTGTGGTTGAAAATTGGTGCATTGATTTGACGGCAAGGCAATTTGATGCAACAGATGAATGTCCAAAAATTTGGCTTAATAGCCGATAACGTGTATACTTCCGCACCCCCTCTTAACAAACAAATTATCAACCTTTTAAAACACAAACACTGTGGAATTAACAATTGATAAATATAAAAATGAGTTAATCAGGTTAAACTATGCTGTCAACAGCATAAAAGTTTACTTGCAATGTTTTACAAAGTATCTGCAATACTTTGAAGGCCGGGATTATCGAAATATAAGCGATGCTGAGATAAAAAACTATCTTCTGCATTTGGTCAACAATGATAAGATTTCGGGTAATTACCAGAATCAGATCATCAATTCAATAAAATTTTATTACGAAAAAGTACTTAACCGGCCCAGGAAAACATATTCCATCAACCGGCCCCGCAAGCAAACAAAATTGCCTGAAGTACTTTCGCAAGCCGAAATTAAAAGCATGTTTGATGTATGCACAAACCTTAAACACAAAGCCATACTGCTGCTTATGTACAGCGCAGGTTTACGCGAAAGCGAAGTAATAAACCTGTGTGTTAGCAACATAGACAGCAAAGAAATGGTAATTAACATTAAACAGGCCAAAGGTGCAAAAGACAGAATAGCACCCCTTAGCCCAAAAATGCTGGAAGTATTGCGAGAATATTACAAGCAATACAAACCCGAAAACTATATGTTTAAAGGTCAGTTTAAGGAACAGTATTCTGCTACTTCGATAAGAAACATTGTAAATCAATTGGCAGAAAAGGCAAAAATAACCCGCAATGTTCACCCTCACCTTATCAGGCATTGTTTTGCAACACATTGTTTCGAGGCTGGCACCGAACTTGCATTACTGCAACGAGTTTTAGGCCACAAAAACATAAAAACAACCATGATATACGCACACATTTCAAAGCGTAAAATAAGCCAGATGTCCACTCCCGATCAAAACTTTTAAATACCCAAAAAACCTGCCACATGCCTAAATTCAAAGCCAAAAACCTACTTATTTCACCCGATGGCAAACACTTCATTTTTTACCAAAATACATCCATGTTTCTTATGGTGCAGGTTTTTCCGCACAATACCCTGGCTTCTGCTCAGGATCAGCAGGAATATCTCGAAAAATATTATGCCTGGCACAAGCTCCCTTTCGCTTCTGCCATTACTTCTTTCCGCAGGCAGGCTTTCCTTCTCGCAGCAGTCAGAGCTTCCGTGCCTCAAAATTCCGATCCCCTCAAAATGCACAATACGCTCAAACGCCTTGCCGACTGGTACCTCTATTCTTACCTTATTCCTGTCGCCAATAATTCAGCTCCCGATCTGCCCGATACCGACCTGATCATGTAGCTCGTTTTTATCTCTGCTTCACCCTTAAGCCGGTGGTTCGCGCTATTTTCCGCTAACCATCGGCTTTCTGTCATTTGTCCTTTATCAAGCACGCCTGCATTTATAGTTTTGCCAAAAAACTTCGCCTCTATGCACGTCTATGAAATTCTCGCCATTGCATCTGCTTATCTCGGTTTGCTTATAACAGTTGCAAGAATAATCACGCAGAACAACAAAAACATTTCCAATCGCCTCGAATCCGGGTCCATTAAAATGACCAAAATCGAAAAAGACATCGAGCGCATGGAAAAAGAACTTTCGGCTAAAGCAAACCGCGAACTCGTTGAGAACCAGCTTAGAAACATAGAGGAAAAGTTGGGCGAAATTAAAGAACTCATTCAACACGCAATCAAATGATTCAGGCATTCTTAACACGGCCGGGCTTCGACGATCAGGGTACTTTCGGTGTATTATCTGCTCCCGAAGTTCAGCTCAATGTGTTTGTTGGCGAATTGCCCTGGCGTGGCAACAAAGTTGGTCTATCGCGCATCCCTGCCGGCGATTATATCTGCAAACCATATAAATCGCCAAAATTCGGCCGATGCTGGATTGTACACAATGTTCCCGGCAGATCCTATGTGCTGTTTCACAAAGGAAACCTCGTGGGCGATGTGCTCAAAAACTACTTAACTCACTCCCGCGGCTGCATTTTACCTGGCAGATTCCTCGGTAAGATCAAAAATCAGAAAGCCGTTCTCAATTCTACCAGCGCATTTAGCGAAATGGTTGCAAAAATTGGCCTCGAAAACTCTTTTAAACTCAAAATAATTGACCTATGATCGAAACTATTCTCGGTGTTGCTACCGGATTCCTGGGCAACATCATCACCAGTTTTACCAACCTTAAGGCGCAAAAAATCAAAAATCAGCACGATATTGAAATGCGCCAATACGATCTCAAAGAGCGCAAATTGGAAGCCGAACTGCAGGTAGCTGTCGAAACTGCCCGCACCGAAGCTGCCATCGAACAGGCCGAAGCAAATGCCTATATCGAAAGTATGCGCAGCGCCAATGCCGATGTGCTTACCGCCGAAAAACTGCAGGTTCTCTCTGCAAGTGGCTCAAAATCTGGCCGGTTCCTCGCTTTTATTATGGGCCTGGTTGATGCTTTCAGGGCTTCTATACGTCCAGGGCTTACCGTGTATCTCATTGCTCTTACTACACTTCTCACCATTAAGGCTGTGCAGATCCTCGATGCCAAAGAACCCCTACTTTCTGCTATTCAGGCCCGCGAAGTATTCACTCAGGTGAGCGATGTAGTAATTTACCTTACCGTTTCGGTTGTTACCTGGTGGTTTGGCGACCGCCGTACTGCAAAATTCCTCTATCGCCTCAACGATGGTAACATTCAGGATAAAGAAAAGAGGGGATACTAATGGCTATTCTTAGGGCGCAGGCACTTCGCGAAATGGATATTAAACAGGACCCATACGGTAAACAAGTGGTGTTCTCAATTAAGTTCATCAAAAAAAACGGCGAAATAGTTTTCCTGCCACGTGCCGTTGCCACAGGCCTGCGCATGAATATGAACCTCAACCGCAAAAGAGGCGTACTTCCGGTTAACGATAAAAATGAACCGGCCGGTCACATTTACCCGGTTTCCATTGACAACATCATCGAGTTTAACTCTCACAAAGTAATGTTATGACAAAAGTCTTGTATAATAAAGAGGGTATTCCTTTGCTGGCTTATGGTTCAAAGGCTTATTACAGCACGCACGGCACTCCGCGTGTTAACAAAGCTGCTGCCGATAAGGCCGAAAAACCAAAAGTTTCTGAGCAAACCGAAATTACCGACGATAAATTGTCCGTGGGCGATATTACTCTGGCCGCGTGGGGACCAAACAACGATTTTCCCAAAACTGCCTACGATACCATACGTTCGGTAGGTGTGCTCAATACCGGGCTTAAATTTATCCGCAATCTTACCATTGGCCAGGGTATTTTCCCTTGCACCGTTAACGGCTACGACGACGATGGCAACGAACTGCTGCAGGTAGTAAACGATGCCGAAGTAGTGGCATTTTGTAACAGCCGTATGGTGCGAAGGTATCTCGAAAAAAGCCTGCGCGATTATCTTAAGTTCGGAATCGGAAATGTACAGCTCGTGCCCAATGCCGATGGTTCTCAAATGGTTGGCCTTAACCCGGTTAACTCTATGTTTGTGCGCTATGGTATTGCCGAAGCTGGCGTTATAAGCAAGGCCGCCATTTCTGGTAAGTTCCCCGACAGCCCATCCGAAGGTGAATTTGAGATTTGTGATGTGCTCGACGAATACGATCCTATGTCCGACCTGTTAATCAGGCAAATGACCGGTAAAGTTAAAGACAAACCCCTCTTGTTTGCCATACGCGATAGCTGGTCAAATGCTGAGTATTACTCCGAACCTATCTGGTACAGTGCCTACCTCGCTGGCTGGGTTGATATTGCAAAAAGCATCCCCGTTTTCCTCAAAAAAGCATATCAGAATCAAATTACATGGAAATGGCATGTAAAAATTCCTTATGCCTATTGGGATAAAAAATTCCCAAAAGAGGAATATCCAAACATAGCCGACCGGCAGGCAGCTATTCAGGAGTACATGGATGCACTCGAAGAAAATCTCTGTGGCCAGGAAAATGCCGATAAACCCATTTTTACTTTCTTTGAAATCAATCCCAACTCAGGAAAAGCCGAAGAAAAATGGGAAATTGAACCCCTCGACAATAAATCTAAAGAGGGCGATAAACTTATAACCTCGGCAGCTGCCAACAGCGAAATTCTGTTCTCTCTTATGATCAATCCAAACGTACTCGGAGCGGGTATGCCCGGCGGAACCTATTCGTCAAATCAGGGCGGAAGCAACATTCGCGAAGCATTCCTGGTAAACATCGCAAACGCCTGGATAGACCGCCAGAATATCCTCGATCCCATCGAAACATATCTCGAATACAACGGTAAAAAAGGTATTCAGATCCGTTTTCGTTCTACCATTCTCACTACGCTCGATACTGGTGCAGGAACCACTAAAAAATTAAGCTGATGCTCATTAGAACAATTGAGGAAGTGAAGGCTGTTATACCTTCTTCCGCCGAAAACACCGACTTTAATCTGCTTTCTACTCACCTGGCCAATGCCGAACTGCAGTTTATTTCACCGCTTTTTGGTGCCGATATGTATTGTGCCCTCCTCGGGTATTACACAAACCCGCAAACATACAAGATTACCGACGATCTCAGGCTCAATAACTTCCTTATGGATGCAACCTCGGCCGACGATCCTGAGCTTGATAACCTTTCTGCACACGACAAAGCCTGGGCTTTATTGCTTTTCTACACACAAAAGGCTATTGTTAACCTGGCTTATTATTCAGGCTTCGATGTACTTAATGTAATGTTCGATAACAAAGGCTTTACCCGTTTCGAAGGCGATACAAGCAAAAGTCTGTTTAAATACCAGGAAGATGGCCTCCGGAAATATTTCAGAAATGCCGGACTCGACGGACTCGATACTCTGCTCGAAATACTCGAAACCCGTATCCAGCATTTCGAGGCTTACAAATCTCAGCTATACAAGCACAAAGGCCGTATATTTCCCGATACAAAATCGTTTAACGAAGTGTATTTTATCAATAATTCGCGCCTCGTTTTCGACAGACTAAGGCAGCATATGCGGCTGGCCGAAGATTTACACCTCGCTCCCGTTATTACAAAAGCCAATCTCGATCTTATCTCCACCGAACTCCTTAAGGAAAATCCTGCTCAATTCGTTCTCGACATTTTGCCCTACGTTCGCAAACCCATCGCTTACATCAGCTCTGCTTTGCTTATGCAGGAAACCGGTGCCGAACTCACCGATCGCGGGCTTTATCTCAAAGGACTGAAAAACCTCAATAATTCCGATCTCGAAATCAACACCCCCGAAGCAAGGGTGGTCGATCTTATTGCACGAAACTTCAAAATTGCTGAGCAATATATGATCACTCTCAGGCAATTTATGGCTGCCAATGCCTCGCAGTGGAATAACTATTCAAATCCAAGGGCTGGCCTTCATAATCGCGATAATTCTGGCAAACGAACATTTTTCACATAATGCAGAAGATAGAAGTTACCTATAATCTGTTTCCGTGGTGGAAAATAAAATTCACCAGGCAACAGCCCCAGAGCTGGCAGGAAATAAATGCCCGGCAGCTCATTGCCATTTCTTACAGGTATCTCAACCTTAAGTCCGATGCGTGGTTCATCGCCAAGTTCTTATCGCTCCCGCATTTTTTGGTTAAGCGTTTGCCTCTGTTTTATGTTTACAGCCTTATACAGGAAATTACATTTATAAACGATTACACCCCCCGCGATACATTTGTAATTCCTCAAATTGCCAACGGCATCGCTCCCCTGCCTAAGCTCGGCCAAATGCCTTTCGGCCGGTTTATGTTTATTGACACATATTTCAACGACTTTGCCTCAAACAGCAACAATATCGAAGCACTCGATAAATTTGTAGCTTGCCTCTACTGGCCGGGCGATTTAGCATTTAACGAAAACCTTATTGCTCTCCGGGCCAAATCAATCGCACGCATTAATCCCATTGTAAAACAGGCAATCGCAATCAATTACCGCCTCGTAAAAGACTGGCTCACCGATAAATATCCTCTCGTTTTCTCAAAAAAGCAGGAAACCGATGAACCCGCACGAAAATCAAATTCATCATGGATCGCGGTTTTCGATACCATCGTTGATGATGATATCATCAATTCCGATAAATACGCCCTCAAAACCATTCACGAAGTTTTGAGATACATCACCCGCAAAATCAAGCAAAATGCAAAAAGGTCGTAAATTTTCATCACTCATTCAATATTTCGAGCATATTGCCCGAAACCATGTGCAAATCAGGCATAACGATTCTGATAAACATTTCTTCAGGCTTGAGCTCGACGAAATTATAAACGGCCTTCGCAATATTAAAGGCATTAATCTCAGCCTCGAGGGTTACAGCCTCAGCTTTCTCGATCACAAAAGCGATAACCCCGAAAAATGCCGCACACTCGCCTTTGTGCTCACTCATTCTGTCAAACCCGGAAATATTGATCAGATCCACCAGGCATGGGATACTCTCGAAGAAATCGGCGACGAAATTCTTTGCCGTATGCGCGAAGATAAACGCGACACATCTTCACCCGTAAGAAACTTCGATCTCGATTCTGTCGAGGCAACACTAATGTCGTTCGACCCCGGTCTTTACGGAATCCGCTATATGTTTCAGATCAACAGCTTTTTCGCTACAAGCACCGATTCAACCAAATGGCTCGATAAGCAATGAGTTATTCTGTCCTTTCGCCCCCTAAAGTTTCCTGGAACGACTATATGGCTCAAAACCAAATAGTCAAGGCATGGGCTGTTTCCACTCAGGCCAAACTCAAAGCATCTGCAGCTCAGCTGGTCAGAGGCAAAAAAGGAACTGTGCAGCGCCGCAATAAATACGGAACCGTTCGCGACGAGGAAAAACTTAAAAACTCTATACGCCATCGAATCTATATGAAACATGGCATTTCCGAAGGTATAGGGTTCAGGATCGAGAGGCATGGCGTTTTTGTACACAAAGGCGTGGGTAATGGATACCGCATGGAAAATGGAATTGTGGTTCGCTATGCCAAAAATCCACCGGGTCCAAACGGGCCACGAGTACCTAAAGACTGGTTCAACAATATTATTAACCAGAACGTGCCTGCACTGGCCAATATGGTTGCTCAGGTTAACGCCGATGCCGTAATTAATGCAGCACGTATGAGAATTAACTGATATGGCAAAGAAAAAACATACCGACGACGAAAACCCCGGAAACGATGCTTCTGTAACCATCAATCTTTTCGGCCCGCCACCAAACCTTTCGGCAATTATCTCTTTCCTGTTTGCTCCTGCGCCAAATGCACAGGCTGCAGATATGCTCCTTTCTGCGGCCGATCTGTTCGACACTGTTTCGCAACACTGCGAAGCATCAAAACAACACATCTTCGACGAAATGATTCTGCAGAATTTCCGTGCCATTACCATTGAAGGCGAAATTTATTGGATGGTTATGGAATTGTAGTGTTTGCGGGCATTTCTGTGTGTCCTTTATTTTATTGAGCCGCAAATATATTTTAGCACCCGTTTACTCATTCTCACGATCATGGCTGGCAACTACACCCGACGAATAAATCTCTATATCAATGGTGCTCAGGTACGCAATGATATAACAAGTATTTCCAACGAATTCCGTAAACTCGAACGCCGTATCAGAACCCTGCAGATCGGCTCAAAAGAGTACAACCGCGAAATGGCTAAACTCAAATACCTGAGAACCATTATCGACGACCACAATGCCGCTCTGCGAAATACTCAGCTTAACCTTACTACCCTCAAAGGTCTGGCCAATGCCTTTAACAAGTACTGGCCGGTAATTATGGGAACCGTGGGCGCTATTTCAGGACTTGTGTTCGGCACCAAACGGGCTTCCGAAGAGTTTGCTGAGTTCGACGATAAGCTGTCCGACATCATGAAAGTTACGGGTATGACCCGCACTCAGGTTCTCGATCTTAACAAGGCCCTCCTTAAACTTGATACCCGCACTGCTCAAAACGACCTGCTCGACCTGGCATGGGTGGCAGGTAAACTTGGTTATACCTCACGCGAAGATATTCTCGGTTTTGTAAATGCGGCCGATAAAATTGCTGTCGCACTTGCTAAGGACCTTGGCGGTAATGCCGAAGATGCGCTGAAAGCTGTGGGTAAAGCTGTCGAAATTTTCGACCTCAAGCGTATATATGGCATCGAAGAAGCCATGATACGGGTGGGTAGCTCAATAAACGTTTTGGGTATGGCCAGTGTCGCTCAGGAAGGTTATCTGCTTAGCTTCCTCGAGCGCGTTGCCGGTATTGCCCCGCTTGCCGATGTTTCTGCTCAGGATATTATGGGGTTGGCAGCTGCTCTCGATATTTACGGCCAGAAATCAGAAGTTTCGGCAACTGCCTATACTAAACTTATGAGCAAAATGGCAACCGAAACCGAAGCTATGGCTAAGGTTATGGGCTTAACCATGGATGAATACGAAAAAATGTTCAGGGAAGATGCCAACGAAACCATGCTGCGATTATTTGAAACGCTCAAGGGCGAAGGTACCGATGCTTTTGGCCAGCTTGTTAATCTGCTCGGAGAAACCGAACTCGATGGCCAGCGTATGAACCAGGTTATGGGTACTCTCGTTAAAAATGTCGCACGTATCCGCGAACAGCAACTCTTGTCTAATAAGGCTTTCGACGAAGGCACAAGTGTAGTGCAGGAGTTTGACATTAAAAACAATAACGCCAAAGCAAACCTCGAAAAAAAGGAAAAACAGATCAAAGCACTTCGCATCGAAATGGGCGAACGTCTTATTCCTGTTTATCTCGAAACACTCTCCGTGTACGAAAAATTCATTTACGCCACCACTTCAGTCATTGAGTTTCTGTTCCGCAATGCCAGAGGCATCATTTCGCTTATTTCTGCCATTGCCGCCTACCGCATAGCCCTGTTTGCATCAAACGCATTGCAGCGCACCACCATTATGCTTACCGGGCTCAACAGAGTAGCTGTGCTCACACTCCATGTTGCATACAATCGCCTTACCGGAAATGCAATAAGGGCGGCAGCTGCTACAAAACTGCTCAATGCCGCTATGGTTGCTACTCCTTGGCCTGTTATTATTGCTTCGGTGGCTTCTCTCATATCATACATGATTGCTTATTCTGCCATACGCGAGCAAACCAATGATTTAGAATCCGCATCACAGCGGGTTGAAAAACAGGTTATGAAGGATTACTCCGAAAAAGAAGCACGCATCAAACTGCTTACCAAAGCCATCGAAAACGAAAACCTGGTATTATCTTACCGCAAAGCCGCAATCGAAGAACTCAAAAGCATTGTGCCCGAATATCATGGCTATCTCGACGAAGAAGGCAGACTTATTAATAGCAATACCGAATCTATCGAGACTTACCTTAAGTCGTTCAAAAAACAAATCAGGGTGCAGGCGCTAAAAGACGAATTTGCAAGGCTGTACACCGAAGAAATGGAAGTGGGTAAATTACTTTCAGAAGCCAAAATGGAGCGCGACAGATTGGCCGAAGAATTAGCCCAGGCACCCGTAAAGGCATCTACCAAAAAATCCCTCGAACCAACCATCTTCGCTGCCATTGATAAAAAAATAAACGAACTCTCAGAAAAATACAATAAAATTCAAAGTGAATTGCGCGGAATCGAAATCGGCATAAACGCCGAATTTGTTAAAACTCCCGGCAGTGAAGATCCCGATGATCCATCCGGCAAAGATAAAGAAGAGAAGATTGACTATTCCGAACAGGCCGAAGCCAATGCACGCATTGCAGCCAAACGAAAATACCAGAAAGGTATAATCAAAACTCAAATTGACCTCGAAACTGAACTCGATAAAATCGCGCTCAGGTTTATGAAAGGACGCCTTTCGCAAATGGATCAGAAAGCCGCCGAACGAGCCGAACTGCAGGAAAAAATTGTAGATCAGGAACTCAAAATGGCACGCGATAAACAAAAGCAGCTCGAAGCCATCGAATCGGCCGGCCTTGAATTATCTCCCGTGCAAAAAGCCGATAAGGAATTTAACGACGAACTCAAAAAACTCAACATCTTCCATAAAAAACAGCAAAACCTTACCACCAATGAGCTTCTGGCTTATCAGGCTCTAAAGGAAAAGCATCAGAACAATATTGATAAAATTGATGCCGAAGCAACCAAAAAAGAGATCGAACGCCGCGAAACTGCATTTGAAACAGCCCTCTCTCAACTCAAACTCAGCCATGTGCGCGAACTCGACCAAATGGATACCTTCGAAAAGGCAATGGATTGGCTGCGCTCAAAATACTCCGACGAGGAACTTAAAAATGTTAAAACCCTCAACGATGCACGCCTGCTTATTCAAAAAACTCAGCAGGAAAAAGAAGCCGATCTGGCTGTTGAGCACATCGAAAGCCTCATGAAGTCGGTTTACACTGCTATCGAAACAGGTCAATTCGAAGGTGTTGCTCTGGCCGATAGCATTATGTCAACCGAAGAATGGCAGGTGCTCAATACCATGCTGCAGGAACTCATTAATCGCCTGCAGCAAATTAAAAAAGAACGCCGCGAAGCCACAGGAGAGGATAAAAAAGAAAAAGAAGATGAAATTAAACTCCGGGGCAAATTCAAAACCGATATTCTCGGCTTCACCCCCGACGACTGGAATGTACTATTCAAAAATCTGAAAGATGGCAAACTTAAAGTTGAAGATTTTGCCATGGCTGCCTACGCTGTTTCCAACGCATGGGCCGATATAAACCAGATTATGAAAAATTCCGAAGATACCGCACTGCAGCGCTATGAATCTTCGGTTAACCGTAAAAAAGAACTCCTGTCCGATCAGCTCGAAGCCGGTATCATTTCCCAGGAACAATACGACGACAAAACCGAACAGCTCGACAAAAAGGTTGAACACCGTAAGGCAGTCCTGGCAAGGAAGCAGGCCGTGCGCGACCGCAATGTAGCCCTCTTTAATGCCGTCATCAATATGGCTGCGGCTATTGCCGAAGCCAACCCAAATGTTGCACTCATGGCGCTGGCTGGTGCCGCTGGTGCTCTGCAAATCGGTATCATTGCATCTACCCCGCTGCCCGAAATTCCAGGGCTCGAAACCGGGGGTTACTTCGACATATTCCGCCAGCAGGATCGCAAAAAATTCAAAGCCAGACTCGATCCCCGAAAACGAGGCTGGATTAATGCCCCAACCGTGCTCACTGGCGAAAAACCTGGCTCCCGCGAATATGTTATCCCCGACGAGGCAATGGATAATCCTTCAATCAAGGGTCTGATTGATATTCTCGAAATGGCCAGAATCAGCCATAACCTCAAAACCATTGATCTCGATAGTATCATCCCGTCAATGCCAGGCAGAGCCAAAGGCGGTTTCCTGTATCAGGATTCAAATGCCCAAAACAAAGCAGCGCGGGTTCCGGCTATCAACCCAGCTGCCGATAATGCCGATCTGGCATCTGCAATCAATACACTCAACCATATCCTTAGCTCTGGCAAAATCAAAGCCCGCCTCGTTTACCAGGACTGGACCGATATGGAAGAATCCGCAAACTCAATCGAAGATCTATCATCAATCTGACAGGCCATGCTTAAACTCAAAATCGGAAACATTTCGGTTTCTGCCGATAACGATACCAACATTCCTGTGGTGCTCAGATCACCGGTTTTTCGTACCGGCGACGATAAAATACCCGGCAGCTTTATTTTTGACTTTTCGCTGCCTTATACCAACGAATTAAAAACCGAACTGCAGTTCCCGCACCGCCCTGCCCGAAAAGGTAAACCTGTCGTTGACAAACCCTTCGAACTGCACTTCGGCCCGCTGCACTACACCGGTACTGCTTCAATCGTTAAAGCATCCGAAACTCACATCGAGGTTTCTATGCCCGTTGATTCAGGCGATCTCGCCAAAGAACTCAAAAATAAATTCCTGAACGACATCGGTATCACCGAAACCGTTAACTATTATCCAAAATTGTGCTTCTCTTATTACCCGGTTAACGTCGATCTGTTTTATGAAGAAGAAGCTCTGTTCGTTAAAAACATCCCGCTTCAGCCGGTTGCTACGCCTATTGATACCCTCAGTATGCTAAACACCAGCACCTACGAATGGAAAGCACCCTACAATGGCAGCTTTAATGTTAAAGTCATTATCAATTCAAAGTTTGGCACAATTACCATGCTCGGCAGTACTTTCCCGGCCGGAAATGTAAGAGCCTTCGATATGCATAAAAACGGCACCCGAATTTATGCCGAAGCCATTGAAGCCGACAGTTATTCGCATGTAGCACAGTATAGCTTTCAAAAAGACGATATCATCACCTTTTTCCTCGCCTGCGATTCGGTTGAGGCCTATTCCTTTCATTACCTCAGTATAGCCATTAAACTGGGCACCACAATTACCATTGATGATAATACATTCCCGTTTACCGATGAAATTGCAGGTTCATATCCCGATTATAATTATACTGTTTTCCCGGTAAATAATCCTTCGGTTATGAGCAACCTGCCCGAAAGCCTTTACCGCATCGACATTGCCAACATCATCGAAAATCATAAAGAACTGCTTCCTTACCTCAATTACTACGCTGCCGGCAAATTTCCTTATGTGGTCGTGGGCATCAAGGAAGAAATTTACCAGGCAGTGCTCAACCTTTTTGCACCCTATCCTTACCTGCCGTTTGTTGTAAACAAGCTCTTTAAGCACATCGGCTACAACATAGTTAACAATGTGTTTGAAAACAACGATCTCAAAAAAATCGTCTATTTTCATAACTCATTCATCAATAACTATTTTTACGACAATGCAGAGGTCGCTATCAACGACTTTATGCCAAAACAACCCCTGGCCGATTTCCTTAAAAACGTAACCAACACTCTCGGCATCGTATTTACGGTTGATTCTACCCGCCGCAACATTACTTTCAAGTTTGTTAACGACATCATGCTCGATCAGTCTGCAGTTGATTTCAGCGATGGTATCGTTAAAATTCCCGAAATTACCTTTTCAACCATCAACGGTTATAAAATCAACTTCACACCTGCTCAGTGCGATTACCTCTCAAAATATGTAAAATCACTCGAAGGGCTTACAATCAAGGGAACTGTTACAATTCTCAACCAACTGTCAGCCATCACCGATCAGCTGATAAACGATTGCTGGTATGTTTCGGCAAGGCACTCCTGGTTCGTGTGGAACTACGATCCCGAACAGGGTGCTCTTAACTGGGTTTTCCACTCTTTCGACTTTACCCTCGAATTAAAGGATACAATTGAAAACATCGAAAAAGAACCTTACTCTGTCGAACTTAATCTCAACACCGTGCTTATGGATTACTTCGATCCAATTCTCGGCAACGGAGATAAAACCATAAGCGCAGCCATGCGCGACTGGCATGTTCCGGTTCAGCACATTGCCGGCAATTTCAGGCAACTGCCCGAAGCATACAAATCCGAATACTTTACAGCTCTGCTCAATTACCTGGGCATGGTAAACGATAGCAACTCCAACCCATATCCAATGGGTTCCAATTCGGTTTACAACTTCGCAGGCTCTCGCATTGCCGATCTTGGCCTTACCCTCGATGGAGATTATGGTTTATTCGAGAAAAAACTTAAACTCTTTATGCAGTTCATCACCAATTCGCCAGGCGATTATGAGTTCACCAAAATCATGTCGCCCGTGCAGATAGCAAACCTCAATTTCCTGCAATGGCACAACATACATGGCGTTGATTACCTCATTAAGGAAGTCAGGTTCAACATCTTCCGCGATCATATTTCAGTGCCTTCTTTTGTTGCCGTAAGGCGAAACATCTCTTAGTACGTCTGTCCTTTATTTTTAAATACCGGCCATTTATTTTCGCACACATTAACAGCCATTTCAATGACACTATCGCTCTTAAACTCTCCGGTCGAACCTGCTCTTAGCCACAATCCGGCTTTTTTCAGGCTGCAAAGCGATCAAACATCTGAGCCCAATCTGCGCGTTGACCTCACCATGCTCGAATCGGCAGTGCAGCTCGGGCAGGACAGCCTTACTGCTTCATCAAACGGAATCGTAACCTTCGAACTAAGCGAGTACTTCAAAACCTTTTTCTCTCCAAACTTTACATTTCCCGATGCAGGCCAGAACCACCGCGCTGTTACCGGTAATTACAAACGCATAGGCCTGGTTTTTGAAGAATTTTGCGGATCTCCACCGGTTGAAACCGACCAGCTCGATATTCAGGAATTTCCTGTTATCTGCGGCCGTATCCCGGCCTATCTGCACACCTGGTTTTACCGCACTTATGCCAGCTTTGCCGCCTTTATTGCCACAAACAAAGGCCTCATGTCGTTCTGGCCTTCTACCCACACAGTTTCCAAAACCCAAACCGAAAAGGTTTATTTCTGCAATTACTGGGACTTTGTTGCCGATCAGCAGCTCAAGTGTTATGTAACCATTCACTTTACCGATGGCACTTCAGGCGCAATGGTTCAGGTGGGTGCATCAGCCACCGCCATTTCACGACAATGGCAGGTTTGGGAATTCCATACAGGTTATAATACCCTGGGCATTGATGCCATTGCTCTGGCTCAGGCTCCCACAAAAACCGTAAGCGGTTACGATGTTGAAATAGGCCTCGCTACCAACGATATCCGAAGCAACAAAATATCATACCTGCTCGATCAGTCTTATTACGTCAACAGGCGCGAATTTATATTCCGCAATCCGCTTTCAGGTTACGATACTTTTATTGCCACCGGATCGGCACAAATCACCGCCGATTATCAGCCCGAAATTATCAATGTACTGCCATGGTGGGGCATTACCGGAAACGGCCGCAAAACCATTCGCACCACTTTCGACGAAACCGTTGAGTGTAACTCCGGCTTTGTTTCTGCTCAAACCATGGAGGCCATGCCTCAGTTCTTTGAATCAGAAGAAGTGTACGAAATCATTGCCGGAAAACTTTATCCCATTGGCTTCCCTCAGCAGTCTGTTATCAGGCACTCCGATAAAAAAGGACTGTACTACTTTACATTCTCATATATGTACCTGCCCATCAATGTTATAGAAACAAACTAAATTCTTCGTTATGGGTCAGGACCTTACCAGTCGTGTTGAAGCTCTCGAAAAATACATCCGCGAAATGGAATACAGGTTTGTTTCTATCAAACGAACCCGTATTTCTGGCGTTATACCCGATGTAACACAGGTAAAAGAGTGCATGTTTGTTATTAACGAAACCGATGGTAAAGTTTTCTTAAAAAAGAGAAGTACAGAGGGGGTTACAAGCATTGTTGAACTGGCCGGCGGAAACCCGGGAACTGCCGAAACACACTCCCGCGCCCACCAGATTGATGACCCCCTCGACCACCCCGCAGTTCCCGAAGCAAAACGAAATAAATGGCTGCATACCAACGCCGAAACCGGCGCAATCGAGCTGAGCGACCTGCCCGAAGGCCTTGATGGCGAAACTCCATTCATAGGAATGAACGGAAACTGGTGGATAGGTGAAGAAGATACCGGAGTTCAGGCCGCAGGTGAAGATGGCTCAGATGGCGATACACCTTTTATCGGAGAAAACGGAAACTGGTGGATAGGCTCAACCGATACCGGAGTTCAGGCTGCAGGCGAAGATGGCACAGACGGCACAAATGCTTATCTTTATGTTGCATACGCTTCTGATGATACCGGATCGGATTGGAATTTAACACCCTCAGCAACGCTTAAATACCGGGCTGAAATACAGTCAACCGTAGCATTAACGCCGATTGAATCAGATTTTGCCGGAGCAACATGGGTAAAATACATTGGTGAAGATGGTACTGCAGGCGAACTTACTCATTACTGCTACATTGCCTGGCGCGATGCACCTGGCGATGGCTTTACCCTTACACCCAACCTTACATCAGCATACGAAGCCATACTCATTACACACGAGCAAATTGCCGAACCCGTTGAAGCCGATTTCGATGGCTATTGGCGTGCACGGCCGCTGCCTGCCGAAGGCGGCGGCAGTACTCAGCTCACTGCAGTTCCAACAGTTAACAAAACTGCTTCCGGCATTACTACCCAGCTTAATGCCAACGAAGCTCAGGCCTTTGGCGATGTAGTGCGCATTAATTCATCGGGAAAGGCACAGTTAGCCAAAGCCGATGTAATTGCCAATGCCACCGCCCTGGCCATGTGTGTAAGCGAAAGTGTAGCCGCCGATGGTGTTGGCAACTACCTGCTAATCGGCTTTGTGCGCAATAACGCATGGGATTTGTCGGTGGGTGAAATTGTTTACCTTTCACTTTTAGGCACGACAGGCAACACTTTAACACAGGAAAACCCGGCGGATAATGCAGGCGTGACTGAGGATAATGTAGTGCAGATTTTAGGTGCTGCAACCAGCGCAGATTCAATTTATTTCAAACCCTCACTTTCACAAGTGGAATACAAATAATTATGGCAATTTGGTATGTAGATATTTACAATGGGCACGACAGAAACACAGTTACAAATGCTGTTGCCAGTAATCCAAGCGGTTCTACGGTTTTAATTACTTTTCCGACAACAGGTATTCCACATGATTATGTCACAGGGATGCAGGTATTATTATCATCATTTTCAGCTTGGCTTAATGGAACTTGGACAATAACTGTTGTAGATGATTTTTCATTTACGCTTAATGGTGCGGTTTGGCAAGCAACTGCAGATGCTTCAGGAACTTGCGATGCAGCAGCAGGCCATGAAGGTGGCTCTACATGGGAGACAGCTTGGAGAACGTTGAATTACGGAGCAAGGAGTGGAAGAATAGCACCGGGAGATGAAATAAGGATTTCTAAAACACCTGATCCTGTTTCTATAGGAAATGTATTTTGGTCGGCTTCTAAAAATGTTATTTTGGAGGCAGCAAGGACACAAACAATATTTAGCGGAGATGCTCCATGGATAAAATCTGCAAATGTTAATTCCGTAAGAACAACATCAGAAATATATTATAAATACGGGACCGGGAGTTATAGTATAGCAACACTTGCAGCATTTACTACAGGTAAAGCTGTGTATTACACACTTCCGTCATCGTTGGATTTAAGCTCTTTCCAGGAATTATCTTTATATGCAAAGCCGTCTACAAATATTGCTGAAAACTGTATGAGAATTTGTTTATGCTCAGATGCCTATGGAGCTGTTATTGTTGATGAATTTAGAGTACCCTATAATTCAGGCTCTAAAATAAGAGCGTGGTTGCTTCAAAAAACAGGCGGAGGTAATCTTGGAAGTAGTATAAATAGTATTGCTGTTTACTTTGATACTGACCCTGGTACTTTAACCATTTACTTAAATAATATTTTAGCAACAAAAATTAATGATATAAATCAGTCTTGTCTAATCAGTAAATGTGGTTCCGCCACTGGAGGAAAAGAAGAAGGCGAAGATTGGTATCAAGTTGGATGGATCGATGGAACTACAGTTGCCATTGATAATCATATTGAAGTTACAGATGGAAACAGAAGATTTAACAATTATGGAGAAGATACTGTCGAATCTTTCATCAGAACGCCTTTTATTTTCCCTCAAGTTTTGCCGTTCACTAATTGGGGAGGGATAAGTACAGATGGAACTTTGAATGCAGTTGTGTCTTACAAAGGTGGTTTTGAAATAGGAACAAATGATCAAAATGGGTTAACATTTTTAGCAAGCGTCAATGGAGCCACCAGAGGAATTCAATTGGCGAGAAGTTATTTATTTATTGAACGATTGGCATTTACGCGTTTTGAATATGCTTATTATATCTCTACTGCAAATCATTGTCATTTTGAAATACAGAATTGCGTAGCGAATGTAAATTATGGTGTATATATGAGTTTATGCTTTAATAACAAAATTAATACATACAATATGCATAGTAATGGGGCAAGTGGTTTATACCTTTATAGGAGTTCAGACAATATGAGCGAATACTGCTCAGGTCATCACTGCTCTACTAACGGACACGGAGGATTACGCTTAGAAAGCTCATTTAACAATTTATTTAAAGATGTTTCATGTAATGGCAGCAATATCAATCTTTCTTGTGTAGATAGCGCCAATAATAAGTTAAAATACCGTCAATCAACAAACGGCTTTTATACGGGCTGGGGATTATCCTGCGATAATAGTGAAATTGAACTTATTAATGCAACTCTTATAGCCGGTATTAATAATTTTTCATTTAGTTCATACGACCTTTCAAAATTTACTAAGGTTAAAATAATAGATTCTATGCTTAACGGTTCCTTTGTTTCCAGAGGGATTGTATCAAGAAACGCAGAGATATATATGGATTATGGCGACTCTTATGCTCCGAGAGAGGGAGACTTACATTACTGGAGAGTCAAGATAAACATGTATCACAATGCATTAGCACCACTTAGATTTAAGATAGCAGAGTTTGCATTTGAGGCCGGTTTTCAAGTTACAATTAAAGCATGGATAAAAAGAGATTCTGAAGAAAGTACTGGAAAGCTGGTTTTACAAGAAAATATTACTTGTGGGATATCCGAGATGTCTGTTGCGGCTTCAACATTTGGGTTTTCTGTTTGGGAGCAGCTAACACTAAGTTTTGTTCCGTTAGTTGAAGGAGTTGGTGAGATAGCTTTTGACTTTTCTACAACTTCATCACTTTCAAGGTTATCTATAGGGTCTCTTGAAATAACTCAATCTTCTTAATTATGGCCCTTCCATCATCAGAAAAATTAAAAGCATTAAACTATTCGCTGGATGGTACCCCATTTTTTAGAGTTGTGCTCGGAAATTTGAATCCGAACGGACTCCAGATGTCTATTGACGGCACTCCATGGTGGGGTCATGCGAATTCAGGCGTACCACCACAAATACGCCACATCAAGGCAATCAACAGGGTAGTTCGAGAACACATTAAGAAGTACAACGGAGTAAGTGAAACAAATATTAATAAGGCTTTAAATGTTGAGGGGTAATGTCGGTACTCAACGAAATAATAAACAAACATGTTCCTGATCGCAAGGGAACTCATGTTTTTATTCGCCGGCAGGATATAGCCAAAATCTGCCGCGAGTATGCGGATGCAGTAATTAATAAACAAGAAAAATCAATCGAAAGAAAAAACCAGGATTTCGCACGGGGTTATAAACTTGGATATATGCACCGCTCAGCAGCCGAATACAACGAAACTATGCGCCTGTACTGGTTAAGATTTGTGGCCAACTCTTCCGAACAATCATACGAGCCACAAGTAACAAACCTCAAACTGGTAGAACCCGAAGTAATAATCAAACCTACATCTTAGGATATTTCTCATTAAAGCCAGGCATTACTTCGCGCCTGAATCGTTTTATATACTGCTCTGTCTGTTCCAGGCTATGGTGTCTTAAATGAAGCTGCAGTTCACGCAACGGAATTCCGGCATCACTTGCCATTCCGGCTGCATTGTGTTTCAGCTTGTAAATCGTTTCCGAAATCCCGTTCGCATCCGCCCACTTGCGCCAGCGTTCTGCTATTCTGGTCGGCGCTATTTCTTTAGTGCCCGGTTTCAGGTGCCTCGAAAAAACATAGGTTTCCCGGTGCAGCTTCTTTAAACCCAATTGCTTTAAATCTTCAACCAGTTCAGGCGAAGGAATATTTACCCAGGCATTTTTCTTGTTTTTGGTAATACGCCCATCAAGCAGTATCCCATCCATATCGGTAATAATATTGTAAACTTTCAGCCTAACAATCTCCTGTGGCCTTAGTGCACAATAAAATACCAGGGCAGCACAAACCCACAGTTCAAAATCATCTTCACGCAATTTAGTCCTAACCTTTTTCAGTTCATCTTCGGTAAACATCACTATACTTGCATCAGTTTCGGGCAAAAGGTCAACAGCCCGCCATGGATTTATGTGAACATTAAACCGTTTGTTCATCATATTCCACATGGTACGCAGATCATTAATCATGTTATTGTGTGTGCGGTTGCCCAGCTGCATATTCTCAATCATATAATCAGAAAACTGCTGAGCCACCATAGCCGAAACATCTTCAACAGCCAGGTCCTTTAACTTGCGCGAAATCAAAAACTTTTCAAGTTTGGTAACTGCATCCTTATAGCTTGTATAGGTTCTCGGGCGTGAAGTCGCCTTTTTCAGAGCCAGGATTCTGCTTATTGCAGTCAGGGCATTGGTTTTGCCCATGCTTTCCGAAGCAAAAGGATTTCCACCCATAGCCAGCCATTCATTCCGTTCCGCAATCAGCTGGTCTGCTTT
This sequence comes from uncultured Prolixibacteraceae bacterium, assembly GCA_964565015.1. Classification (GTDB taxonomy): domain Bacteria; phylum Bacteroidota; class Bacteroidia; order Bacteroidales; family Prolixibacteraceae; genus UBA1413. The sequence continues at coordinate 29,034 of CAZMDP010000001.1, forward strand.
CGTCCTTCGGGCAGTACCCGTTTTAAGTTTCATCGAAATATACTGCCTGAACGGAACCATAACTTCCTTTTCGGGGTGCATAAACATATACTCAACGTACCACTGTTTATTCAGGTCATTGCCCCGGTCATTCAGTTTGGCCTTTTTAAATTTCTCCATAAAAACCTCCAAAAAAGTATAAACACCCAACAACTATAAACATATTTCCAGCCTGCATATAAGGTATAACCTCTGTGTTAAAACAAAGGCGTTTACAAATCGTAAACGCCTCATTTACAACACCATGTAGTGTATTGGTAGCGGGAGCAGGACCCGCTACACCATGCAACAATACCTCATTTCCAGTCACTTGCATATTTGTTATTCCCCCTTTTAATACCACTTTAGCACTCCCTGTGTTAATTTATGTGTTAATTTTTAACCTTTAACAAACTATCCATCAGTGCATTATAGTAAATTTCAATACACTTTAGTTGTTAATTCTTTTACTTCCCGGAACTTTCCTTTACGCCGATATTGTTACTCTCGATCATTTTATGAAGAAATTCTATCTGCCTTGTCATTCGGGTGCGATCCTCGTTCCATTTCTCCATCAGATCATCATATACACGTTTACTTACATACCCATATTGAGGCTTTTGTTCCTGAACCACAGTAACTTCCTCTCCTGTCCACCAGTAAGCAGGTGATACACCAAGCGCTGCACTGATTCGTTCCAGTGTATCCACATTAGTGTTCTTATTTTTTATCATCTTGTAATAAGTTGCGTTTGCTATCCCGCAAGCTGCTATGAACTCCGAAACAAACGCAAATCGCTCATTTACAAGTTTTTCAATCCTCGTGTAATCCACTTTTTAACTCCTTTCTTATTTAGAATTACTCTAAATTACACAAAGCCTCCACTTTTTTTATCTACTTTAGTTGACTTTTGAAAACTTTAGTGTACTTTAGCAGCACAAACTTTACACCAAATTAGCACAAATTATGCACACTTGCAAGTTAAAAAAAGCTAAATCTACTAAGGCACTCCCCGACATCTCTGCCCAACTACCCACTAACTACGTGCAAACCACATGGTTAGAACTAAACCAGAAGTACTCTAAATCCTTCATTCAAAAGGTCGCAAAGGGCAAAAGATTTAATAATGAGATACTAATGGCGCTCATTTCACTTGCCGAAAAGCATGGCCAGCAGCTCAAAAACATCCAGGACAAGATCAACCAGTTAAATCAACAATAGTAAAATTACACCCATGTTTAAGCTAAACCTCTCCCGCAGCAACATCGCTCAGCGTAAAACCAAACGCAGGTACAAAATTGAGTACAACATCACCATTAATGGCGAAGAATACTTCCGCGAAGTTCATGTTATGGCCGTTTCCGAAGCCGATGCTCATGGACAGCTCAGAGCCAAGTTCCCGGTTGACATGCTCAACGATATTACAATCATCAACACAACCCCACTGCGATGAAAGCAATCGCCTGCATTTTTCTCGCTGCAGTTCTTTTCGACTGCACTTTCATTGCCTTTAACCTTTTCAGGCACATCAGGTACATGCAAAACCTCAAATCAGGAGCAAAATGCAGGTTTTTTATCGGTGAGGATAAAATATACGGAACTGTTCAAAAAGTCTGTAAAAACAAGGTCAGAATAATTTCAGGCAGCAAAATTTTCATAACCTCGGTTAAAAACATTTATCCATTATGACAATTCAGCAAACTGCACAAAAAATAAAAAAGGTCAATGCCATCATCAAGGCGCAGGACCCTAAATTCTGCACCCGCGAACTTTCGCTTTACCGCGAAAAATATAAACGAGGCCTTTTTAAACATTATTTCTCACTCATAAACCTTTAAACCAAATGGAAGAACAATTCAAAACCTGGGCAGTTGTCGAGCTTTTTGGCCATACCAAAATTGCAGGCGAAGTATCCGAAAAATCTCTCGCAGGTGGCGCAATGCTTCGTATTGATGTCCCCGAAATCCCCGGAAACCCCGCTTTTACAAGATTTGTAAACATCTCGGCAGTATATGCAATTAATCCGGTTGATCCCGATACTGCTAAACAAGCCGCAGCCAGTCTTATGGTTAAACCAATTGAATCATGGGACATTCGTAAAATGCTCGAAAAATTAAGAGCTCTGCCAGAGCCTTCTTCAGAACCAGAGTACTAATCACCAAAATCACAAACCATGCAATCAACTGCCATCGAATGGGCCGAAAGAGTTTGGAATCCGATCACCGGATGCTCCTTTGGCTGCGAATACTGCTACGCACGCAAATTCGCAAACCGAATGAAATTCAACCCAAACCCCCTGGTAAAAGAAAAATACAAAGAGGGTTTTAAACCCGTGGTTCACCACGAGCTCTTTAATGAACCCGCTCTGTGGCGAAAACCCTCGCGCGTTTTTGTAGCCTCTATGGGCGATCTGTTCGACCCGGCAATCCAATTCAGCGATCTGCACAAATTATTCAAGGTAATGCAGATGTATGGAGTTCACAAATACATCATTCTCACAAAGCAACCCGCCAGAATGAAACAATTTGTCCGTGAGTTTATTTCTTTCAACGGACTCGACGAAATGCCAGCCAATATCTGGATGGGTGTTTCTGCATCAAATCAGCAGGAAACCGACGATCGCCTGCGTATCCTTATCAAAACCCCTGTGCGCGTTAAAATTATCAGCCTCGAGCCGCTCACAGGTCCGGTTTCTCTTTTCCAGCCTGTTCCGGCATGGAATAACAAAATCATGCAGTTCCTTTTCGGGCACGAAATTTACTTCATCAAACATCTCAGCTGGGTTATTCTCGGCGGTATGACTGGCCACAACGCCAAACCCATGCACCCGCATTGGGTTACACTTATCCGAAATCAATGCCTATACCACAGTGTACCTTTCTTCTTCAAAGGCTGGGGCGCATATTACACCAAATGGTTTGATAATGTTAGCGGTCCTGTATTCAGGTATTTCAAAAACTATCGCGAATGGGTTGAAAAACCCTTGGTACGAAAAGGCGACAAACTGGTTTCTCCACTGGGCAAATACCCTGGCTATGGCAAAGAAATACGTGAAAGCGATTTCCCCCTCGCAATTATGACACCCGTAAAACCAGGCGTACACATCCGCGATATTGATAACCATATTTTCAGTCAGTTCCCAAAATAACCGAAAATGCACTACACGCCATTAAAGGAGCTGCCGTTCGGGCATATGATTACTTCTTCGGGTACTGTGGTTGATTTATTTAACCCAAACCCCGAACTTATCTCCATAATGGATATTGCATCAAGCCTCAGTAAAATTTGCCGCTTTGGTGGAAACATAAACACATTTTACACCGTAGCTCAGCACAGCTGCCTGGTTGCATGGCTTGCACCCGAAAAACTGAAACTCACCGCCATTCTGCACGATGCCTCCGAAGCCTATTGTGGCGATGTAATCAGGCCGCTTAAATTATTACTCGGCACCAAATACACCAACATCGAAGAAGAATGGCAAAAAGCAATCTTCAGTAACTACAATCTCGACTACGATACAATACATCTGATCAAACAATATGACGATCAGGCGCTCGAAATGGAAGAAAAAGCACTGTTCCAAAATAGCCGCCTTTTCAAGGATGCAATTAAATACCAAAGTCAGATGTGGGCTTCTTATAAATCGGTAAACTGGTGGTGGGACTTCAGATTCGCTCACCTGGCTTACCTCGAAACTTTTCACAAAATCAATGGCAACTACAAAAAAAACCTCAAATGGATCAAGAAATTTTAATTCAGGTTGTCGAAAACCTCGCCAACGTAACAACCTTGTCATGCAGAATGATCAGGGAACTTATCGAAAAAAACAAACAGTTAACGGTTGATGCGAAGTTAAATGATGCAATCAATAATTATTTAACTCAGGATAATTCTGCCCACATTGCCGTACTGAATACACGCATCAGCAAACTGGAACAGATTATCAATATTTTGTCGCCTTCTCAATCCACAGGTGCACCTTTCGACGAACCGGATACTTTTAATCCCGAAGAAAGCAAATGTTTGGTGTGCGGAAATCCGGTTAAGCCAGGCCGCAAAGTTTGCTCAAACAAATGCAGGGGCGAGTTCGCTTCTAAAACGCGCGAGCTGAAAAAACTCAAAAAGCTGCCCGATCTGCCAAAACCTGAGCCTGAGCCTGGTATTCTTCCCGAAAACCCTAAGCAACCAGCACAACAGCCCGAAGCAAACCATAAAACCGAATCGGGAAACTAATTATCCCGCCTCACCCTTCCGATATTCTCATTCAAAGGTTGAGGCGGGAGTATCCCCTGCAGGCAATAGACAGGCCTGTTCACTATCACGATTAATAACTAATTTCTTATCTGCGTATGATTACAGCTGGCGATTTTCTTGCAGGCGGTGGAGGCGTTACTTATGCTTTACGCCAAATAAAAAATGTACAGGTTAAGTTTGTCCTCAATCACGATAAAGAGGCAATCCGCACAAACCTGTTCAACAATAAAGGCATAAAACACTTTTGGGCCGACATTTACAAACAAGACGAGCACGAAGTTCCACAGGTTGATTTCTTCTGGGCTTCCATTGAGTGCACTCAACATTCCAAAGCCAATGGCGGCCGTGAAAAAAAGATCGGAAGCTATACCCTCGGATGGGAACTGATCAGATACATCAGGCACGGTAAACCCCTCGTGGTGGGTATCGAAAACGTACCCGAATTTAAAAAATGGGCGCCTCTCGATCATAACGGTCAACCAGATAAAACCAAAATCGGACAGGAATTCATCAGATGGAAAAATGCAATCTGTGCTCTCGGCTATGAGTACCACGAAAAAATTATGAATGCCGCCGATTACGGAATCCCCGAAAGAAGAATACGATACTTCGCTTTCTTTACTCGCATCGAGCTGCAAATGGATATTAACTGGCCGGCTCAGACTCACTCCAAAACAGGCTCAAAAGGACTTAAAAAATGGGAAGCCTGCAAGTCTTTTATCAACATTACCGACGAAGGCGAAAGCATATTCGGCCGCGAATTTAACCCAAACATAAAAAAAGGCAAGCGTAAGCCGCTCGTCCCAAACACCCTCAAGCGTATTGCCGGCGGCATTAAAAAGTATGCCTCAGAACTCAGCTTCATTTTTCAGTATTACGGCTCTGGCAATAATGTACAGTCATTATACAAACCGCTCAATACCATCGTAACCAAGGACAGGCATGTACTCGTAACAGTCGAAAAAACACAGTTCATCGCCGATCATTGCCACCAGGATAAATACTGCTCGGTTTCCGATCCGCTCAACCCTATTCTTACACGCGAAGAAAAACGCCTGGTAACTCTCGAAAAAATTCAGTTCCTCAACGATTATTATGGCCGCGATTGCACCGCACACGATCTCAACGGTCCTGCAAATGCCATTACCACCGAAAACTCAAAACACCTCGTTACAATCACCAAACGCTTCTTTTCAAAATACTACTCAGGCGACCAGCACCACGCTTTTCCACCCGAAGAGCCTTACCACACAATCAGAACCAAAGATGGTACTGCTCTTATAAGTCTGAATGCACAGCTTGTTCAAAACTTGCATGGCAACAGCGAAGATGAAAAAATTCAGTTCATCTCAAACTACTTTTCTGCTTCAGGAAACCAGCATACACAAAATCACAACATCGAAGATCCGCTCGGAACCATTACAACAGGCCAAAACAAAAAAGCCCTGATCACCGCCTTAAAGCAAGGCAATGTTTATGTTGACTTCGACATACGTATGCGCTTCCTCAACCCCGAAGAATTAAGCCTGATCAGCACATTTCCACCAGGCTATTTTACCAACAGGCAGCTCGGGCTTTCCCGCAAAAAGCAAACTAAGCTCATTGGCAATGCCGTGCCACCTCAATGGGCTAAAATCATCATTCAGCCCGTAATCGAATCCCTCGACCACATAATTAACGCACAACAAAAACAAGTAATATGATTCCGGGAGAGAAAAAGAAAGCTAAATACTTGAACCTGATTTCTTATTTCGGGGGTAAATACCCGCATTTGAATTGGTTATTGCAACAATTTCCGAAAGGTAATTTTCATTTCGTTGATATTATGTGCGGATCTGCAAATGTCGCACTCAATGTTGATTATCCATTGGTTACTATTAATGATCTTAATGACGATGTTATCAACCTTTTTGAAGTACTGCGAAATAACCACGATGAATTCTTAAGGCAGGTTTACTTCACTCCTTTTTCAAGATCTGAACTCTACAGAATTATAGATGAATTTTCAGATGATTTTAGCTCAATAGAACGAGCCAGAAGGTTTTTTGTAAGATCACAACTTGGCTGGGGAGCCAATGGCAGTCAGAATAACCACAAAGGCGCTGGCTTTGATTATATGATACAGCGTTATGGATTTTATCGGGTTGATAACTGGAATGTAAAACTTAAAAGACTTGCAGCTATTGCTGACAAACTTCGCACATTTCAGATTGAACACAAAAATGCAATCGAACTTTTTGACAAAGTAAATAAACCCGGCACAATTGTCTACTTCGACCCACCTTATCTTCTCAGAACCAGAAAATCAAAAAAGCGATACAACCGTGAAGTTGGCGATGATTTTCATATTAAGCTATCAGAAAAACTAAAATCGGCTAATTGTCTTGTTGCTGTTTCTGGGTATGAAGACACTTTATACGACAACCTTTTCAAAGGCTTCTGTAAAACAATTGGGCCAATAAATAGGAAAAATGTCAAAAAAGAATTTCGCAAAGAATGCTTATGGTCAAATTATGACCCGGCAACATCTCAAGGAATATTAAAACTTAACTTAACCTAAACTTCAAACCCAATGAGCGAAAACAAAGCACCAAACAACCAGGCCTGGAACCCGGTACAGCACACAGAGCACACCACAAAACCCTGTGAACAACAAGAAGTCCAAAAATGCGACTGCATGAACGAAGTATTAAATAAAATTACCGACCATGTTATTAATTCTGAGATCGGGCGCTTCCGAACTGCTGAATTAAAATCTGCAGAATGGGAACACTGTTCAATCTATCCTCAAAAAAGGCTTTATTCAAATATAATATTCAAATACACATTTGAGAAAGCAAATGGTAGTAGAAGCCAGGTAAGAAACATGTACTCTTCAATATTCTACAGCTATTGCCCATTTTGTGGATTGAAATTAAAAAATTAACAAGGAGGCGTACACCATGAAAATAATCGTCAAAGGCAAACTCGACCACGAACTTATTCGCATAGGCATCAAACCAGGCCATGTACTTGATGTAAGGCCCGATCCAAAAAGCCAGGTTGGTGCAGTACATTTCACTGCATGGTACAACTCTTTCAGGTGCGACTGTGTATTATACCCCGAAAACTATGAGGTTTTCCCCGAAAATATTACTGCTCGCCGCTTATTGCTCGTCCTCGGTATTGAACTACCACAAAACCCCGATGAAGAAAAATGGTACGGCATATATATGCCTCACCCAAAACCCGTTGATGAAAGTTTTGACGAATTCTATCAAAGGGTAATTATCGAAAAAAGATATGGAGAAACCCCTAAAACCAAAAAGCCATGACCCAGGAAAAGCTCGAAAAAGCAACAGAACTAAACGCGAAAATCCTAAACATGAAAAAGAACCTCGAAATGTGCAATAATGCAATTCAGGAATGTGCAAATCCAAAACCTGGGCTCAATATTTACATCGAGGTATCCGATCGAAATCATAAAATTGCTGGATTTGAACTTAAAAATTCATTGCAATCAGTTTCAGACATCCTCTATAAAATATCCAGCGATTTAAACCTTGAAATTCAAAAGATCGAACACGAATTCAAACTACTTTAACCCATGAACCCAAAATTCCACCCCATTCTCTTCCAACCCGAAATGGTACAGGCCAACCTTGCCGGCCGCAAAACCATGACCAGGCGAACCACCGGATTAAAGAAGATCAACAAAAATCCCGATGGGTATTACTTCCAGTCGCTTGTATTACATGCCACAGGCAGGTACACTTTTGCACCACAGGGCAACTACAACCCATCGGTATCAGACATCATCGAAGTAAAATGCCCATACGGCAAACCCGGAGATTACCTGTGGGTGCGCGAAACATGGCAACATAGCAATCATCCGCTAAAGCAATTCTTATACAAAGCCTCAGTTGAAAAAGAAAGCTCTTTGTGCCTCAAATATAAAGCCTCTATCCACATGCCCAAAGAAGCTGCAAGAATCATCCTGCAGGTGGAAAATGTGCATTTGGAAAGATTGCATGATATTACTGAAGGCGCTGCTATGGCCGAAGGCTTTGATCTTGATACAGGCAATACTGTCCAATCCGGCAGGGTAATGATGATCAGCGCTTCCTATATAAGGTCTTTTAAGAATTTGTGGGTAAAAATCCACAGCCAGCAAAGCTGGGATCTAAACCCATGGCTCTGGGTAATCTCCTACAAAGTAATCAGCACAACAGGCTGTCCGGAAGAGTTGAAACCATTGCTTTATCAAACCGCTAAAAAATCAAAGAAATGAAAAAGAAAATTTACTTCTACAAAAGCTGGTTAGCATCGTTTCGGTTGCATGATTTAATACCATGCTTAGGTTTTTCAAGGAATGTTCAGGGATGGTTTTATACAAGAACATGGTCCGTTAATTTCCTTACCTACTGCCTTCAACTTTCTATCGTTAACACCAGCGATCTGAACGAAGAAAGAAGCATCGCACATGAAAAGAACTGTTTACGTGTGATGAATGCAGCAAAAAAATCCAAACAACCCAAGTAACATGATAATTAAAATCAACTTCAACTTTTGGCTGTGGCTTTGCCGCTTGTCCTACAGGAAAATGCAGATAGCCGTTGAAAAACTTCCGGTTGGCGTGCCTGGAATGCGCGATCCGGATAACAAATGTGCTGGTTATACTCCAAGAAAACGATTACCCGGTGATGCTCCGGCAGACTGTCAGAGCGATGGACATTACCTCTGTAAAGAGTGTGTTTTTCTGGATCTAGATGATAAAATTGAAGAAAGCTTGTAATCTTTAAAGCAACCTCAAAAACATGATAACAATATCTCCCAGCATAATGAAGCGCAAAGCAGCTGAGTTCTGGTGGAGCCTGCCAATTAAAGGGCATGAAGACAGAAAGCCCTTCATTGCTCCTAAGGAGGTATCATATTATACCCGGAACTCTCCTTATGATAAGTGGACATCTGTCACATGGTCTGAAGTACATGCTAAAAGAACTGCAGAAATTAATGCTCGGATTGCTAGTAAGCGCCATTTTATTCAGGAAGTTCAGCCAGCAATTATATGGGTTTTTTATAATCCTGGATTCCTCTTTTCAGGATGGTATATTACAATTCGCACACTCAAAAACACCTACTACCTCGACTGGAAGAAAGTAGATAAACCTTTAATAGAAAAAGCCATGTCGCTTTATCCATGTGGCATACTACCAAGTTTTGAGTTTCAAAGTCAATGGGTAGTAAAATTCGCAAAAGAATATCATACCAATTCTTTCAAACGCGCAAAACATCAAGGATCAGCTTATTGCTACGCTGTTTTTGACAAATACGGGAGTATTATTGATTTGCTGCCACCTAAAAAAAAAGTTAAATGACCATGCAACAAACCCAGTATAACACCGCCTACTATTACAACATCAAGGTTTACGGCCCCGGCCGCGAGCTTGCAGAATGTTTGTCGTGGAGCGGCCTGCGTTGGGAACTGCGCCTGAAATATGACTGGTACTTTAAATACCGCGCTGCATTGCTGCAGGTAACATATCCCAGATACACCGTTGAGGTTTTCCAGGGCAGCGAACCAGCTACGGGCAAAACTCTTGAGCAATTGGAAAGCAACAAACTGGTTGCGCTCAAAGGCAAAATTACCCGGGCAAAAAACAAGCTGGCTTCATACGAAAAGGAGTTTGCCGCATGGCAAAAATCCTACACCGAAATTTTCCCACGGGAGAATCATCCGGCCAACATAGCTTACTCGCTCAATATTGCTATGGCCAAGAATAAAATTAAGGACCTTGAAGAAAAATTAAACAAATAAAACACAATGCAAATCCTCAAACGACCAGACAATGTGATTTTCGACACCGAAAATCCAGATTATATGGAGTTTAATCCAACTCCAAATGCTCTGCCAACCGCACTGCACCATCTGATTGCTAAATCTGAATGGGATTTCCTTACTGAGTTTTTTAAGCCCAGGCAAGGCATACAACACCCAATTTTTAGGGACTTCAGCAATTCTCACTTCTATTGCATTTCTGTTGGATATTCAAAACAGTTCAGGCACGGCAGGTTGCTGAAACTACCGGCACTGTCACTACCAACGTTTGCCGACTTCTCTTTCAATGTTAGCTATTCGCAAAACTCAGATATTGAGATTATTAAGATCGAAGCAGACCGGGTAGCCGAAGCAAGTATATATTGCTATCTGGACGGCAATTCTGCAGTTTTCTTATCAAACCTTAAAGTAGAGCCAGATTACCAAAAAAAGGGCATTGGCACATTCCTGCAGGATATCAGGGAGCAGATCGGAAGAGATGTAAAAGCTACTCATTCAAATCTATGGGTAAAAAAGCGCAGCTGGATGCGCGATTGGTATAAACGAAGAGGCTATATTGAATATGGCCCTCACCCCCAAAAAGGATATATCTGGTTGAGAAAAAGCCTTGATTAGTAATTCCGTAAACTTTCAAAACCCATGTCCACAAACCAAATTCCCTTTAAAACTGAAATTGTCCAGGTGACAAATAATTTGTCTATTCAGTTTCTGTATGTACCCGAGGACTCTCGTGTCACAAAATTTGAAATGGAAGGCCACGAAATCTTTTTTATTGGCAGGTTAAAACAATTTAACCGCATCAAGTACCTGAAAAAATGGAGAAATAAGTACGGCGATCTTGTAAAGCTTTTCACAAAGGCATTGTCAAATCGCGGATGGAACTTCACCGAATTCCCCAATCCGGTTGCTTTCTTCTTATTATTAAAATCTTAAAACCCTGAAAGTTTATGAAAACTAAGCACCACATGAGTGTAAACATCGAAGGCTTACTCAAACAATACAAAAGAAAAAAAATCACCTTTTTTGAAGATGATAATGGAAAACGTCTAAGCGATTCAGAAGCACGAGCCGAAATTTCAAGGCTTTTGTCACTGGGTCATAAACTGATTCCCACAAGCAAAGAATGTGAAGGATTTGATCCTTTTGGAGGTGGCTGCCCAGGGCACCTTGTTGAAGACGATGATTAAAAACCACTTAACCCACCAAAAACCATGGAAAAAGGAATTGAAAGCTTCAAAGCTGCAGTTATAAGAGACTGCCAGCAGGGTGACAACTGTTTTTCTGAAAACGGCTGCACAAAAGAGAGACACGCCTATTTGCCAGAGGATAATCCCAGGCTTATTGAAATGGGTATTAAAACAAAATGTGTATCCAAAACGAAATGTTTTCACGATTACTGCGGCAAATACAAGTGGGTAATGGACAGAGCCAGCCACTATGCCGAAAAAACAGGCAAATCTGTCGAAGAAATAATGACAATTTGGGAAACCGACCGAAGCTACTGGTATATGAATTATTACCAGGATAGCAAGCAGCCTTTGCTCGATTCCGAAAATATTATCAATTATGACGTTTGGATTGCAGAACTAAAAAACAGGTTCGGCAGCGATCATAAAAAATGGGCTTTCAAATGCCCTGCCTGCGGCAACATCCAAACAATTCAGGACTTTATTGATAACGGCATTGAAAACCCCGAAACAAAAGTTTATTTCAGCTGCATTGGCCGGTTTGTAAAAAACAAAGGATGCGACTGGACTCTGGGCGGACTTCTCAAAATACACAAGATTTCAGTAATGAAAGATGCACAAGTATTTCCTGTATTTGAAATGGCCGAAGTGTAACACACCCAACCCCCTCAACCTTTCCTAACCCTGCTTTAAAATGATTACCGACAAAATACACGACCTCAACATTTACGATGTAATTGCTAAGTATGCCGGAAAAATTACAAAGTCTGGGGCAAACTTCAAAACATGCTGCCCCATTCACAACGAAAAAACACCCTCGTTCACCATTTTTCCTGCCTCTAATACCTTCAAATGCTTCGGGTGCGGAGCCGGGGGCGATGCAATTGCATTTATTATGCAGCTCAAAAACCTCGATTTTATCGAGGCCTGCAAAATAATCTCTCACGACCATAACCTTAACCTCGATTTTAAAGACGAGCCTAAGCCCGATCCCGAACTCTCTCTGCGCCGCGAAACATTCTTCTCTATCCTCAAAGCTGCTCAGCAGGAATACGTCAATCAGCTTACTCTCCCCGAAAACGAGCACGCGCTGAAATATATCTCCAACCGCTTCTCTCTCGATATTATTCAAAAATGGTCAATCGGTTACGCACCCGACGATTGGCACTTTATCCACAATAAACTCACAGCTGCTGGTTTCAAGCAGGAAGATCTTCTCAACATCGGCCTGCTAAACGATTCAAACGGTAAAGTTTTCGATACTTTCCGCTCTCGCATTATGTTCCCTATTACCGACGAGCATGGCCGCGTAATCGCTTTTTCTGGCCGCATTTTCAACCAGCCAGCCGATTCTAAAGCCCCTAAATACATCAACTCGCCCGAATCAATCATCTACAAAAAACACAAATCTCTTTTCGGCCTTTCAACTGCGCTTGCCGAAATTCGCAAAACAAAATCAGCTTACCTGGTCGAAGGTAATCCCGATGTTATCCGCCTGCAGGAAGTCGGCCCAAAAAACACAATCGCACCTCTCGGCACTGCACTCACCGAAGCTCACATTGATTTCATCGCAAAAAACTGTACTTCTGCTGCAATCATAGGCGATTCCGATCCTGCCGGACAAAAAGCCATTGTTTCTCACGCAAAGGAACTCATTAAACGAGGCCTGTTTGTCAACGTAATTCCACTGCCCGAACCCAAATCGCCAGACGAAAAAATTGACCCCGATTCTTTCTTTGCCGAAAACAATTTCAGCGAATATGCCGAAAAAAACAACCACGATTTTATTATGTGGATGGCAAATAAATACGCCGAACCCGCAAAACGTCCCGACGTAAAACAATCTGTCATTACTCAAATCAGCGAACTCGTTTCATGCTTCAGCGCCTCTGCTCAGGAAATTTACATTGAACAGCTCGCCAAACTCATTAAACCCAAAAAAGCCTGGACAGATGAACTAAAAGCAATCACAAAACTTATCGAACCCACTAAGGAAAATACTCAAAAACACGATATCCTCCCCGATCATGTAGATGCTAACTCCTGGGAAGAATACCGCTTTTACGAAGACAATAACCAATACTTTTTCCGTACTAAAAATGGCATAGTCAGGGGCTCTAATTTCTCACTCAAACCACTCTTTCACGTGCAAAGCGTAATTGATTCAAAACGCCTGTTTATCATTACCAACGTGTTCGGATACTCTCAGGTTATCGAACTGGCTCAAAAGGATCTGATCAGCCTTCAGGCTTTCAGGCTAAGGGTCGAAAGCCTCGGTAATTTCCTGTGGGAAGCATCCGAAATAGAACTAAACCTGCTCAAAAGGGTACTCTACGAAAACACAAACACATGCACCGAAATTAAACAACTCGGATGGCAAAAACATGGCTTCTGGGCTTGGGCCAATGGCATTTTCGATGGCAAAGAATTTGTTCCTGTAGATGATTACGGCATCGTTTCTTTCAACCGCGAAAACTATTATATACCCGCCTTCTCAAAAATTTACCAGCGCGAAGATTCTCTATTTATCTCTGAACGAAAATTCATTCACATGCCGGGCACAATATCAATGCTCGAGCTCGTTGATAAACTCGTAAATGTTTTTGGACCAAACGCCCAAATATCTTATTGCTTCCTCCTTGCCGCCTGCTTCCGCGATGTCATTGCAAACCGGTTCGGCTTCTTTCCAATTCTTAACCTGTTCGGTCCTAAAGGCGCCGGAAAAACCGAAATGGCGGTATTTATGCTCCGCTTTTTTGGCAAGGTGGCAAAAGGCCCAAACATCAATAATACTTCCAAAGCTGCCCTCGCCGATCACGTAGCCCAATACTCAAATGCACTATGCCATATCGACGAGTATAAAAACTCCCTCGAAATGGAAAAACAGGAGTTCATCAAAGGAATCTGGGACGGAACCGGTAGAACCCGCATGAATATGGATAAAGACAAAAAAAAGGAAACCACCAACGTAGATATAGCTCTTATGATCTCTGGCCAGGAAATGCCAACAGCCGATATTGCTACTTTCTCTCGTATGCTTTTCCTCACATTTACGCAAACCGAATACTCCGATCTCGAAAAAAATAACTTCTCCGAACTCAAAACTATTGTTGATGCCGGAATTACTCACCTCACACATCAGATTCTCGCGCTTCGCAAACACTTTGCCGAAAACTTCTTCGACTATTACGACCTCGTATGCTCCGAAGTAACCAAACTTCTCGGCGATCAGATCATCGAGGATCGTATTTTCCGAAACTGGTCCATTATCCTTTCCGCTTTCTACACACTTAAAGATAGAATCATCACAAACATCGAGTGGTCAAAACTGCTGCAGATGTCTGTTGCCCTTATCATCAGGCAAAATTCCGAAACCAAAAAAACCAACGATGTTGCTACTTTCTGGGATTTCTTCTCTTACCTGGTCAAAGAACGCGAACTTACCGAAGATGTTGACTTCCGCGTTTCAAACGAATTATCCCTCAAACTCATGGATAATAAGGAATTTCAGTTCGATACTCTCGAACCAGTCCTTTATCTCAACCACACAAGGGTTTTCGACAAATACCGTGCTCATGGCGCAAAAACCCGCGACAATGTACTCCCCAAAAAAACACTCGAATACTACCTCATTAACTCAAAAGAATACCTCGGCAAAAAAGCATCATGCCCGTTCCTTATGAAAGATGGCGACTCTGGCGATTATAATACATCCGGGAACCGGCGGCGCCAGATTACAACTTCTCACACTTTTCACTACCGTTTGCTTAAAGAAAATTATGGCATCTCGGTAGTCTCCGACGAAATTGACAATAACGACCAGATTTTGGATAAAAATTCTAAAATTTCTCAAAACCCTGTTAATCAGCTATTTCCCGAAAACGAAAAAACTGATCTGCCTTTTTAGGCCAAAAAACAGCAACTACACTCAACTACACTCAACTACAAACCCCCAAAAACTCAAAACCAATGATTTACGCAAAGAAACCAGCAGGCAAAAAAAAACTACAACCAACTACAACCAACTACAAATAATAAAAAAAACTACAAACTACTACAAAAACTACACCTTTTCTCTTTTTGTAGTTTTTTCATCGCGCTCAGTTTCAGCACTTTATAAGTTGTAGTTGAGTGTAGTTGCTGTAGTTGGCATTTTATAGCCTCTGGCTCAGAAAAATATTTTTTTTCAAAAACCAATCCCGAAAAAATGAACCAGTTAATCAACCATATTTTCCTGTCACATAACCACGATCTCATGCAGAAGATTCCCGATTCTGTCATTGATGCTGTTGTCACCGATCCGCCTTATGGCTGGAAGTTTATGGGCAAAAAATGGGACTACTCAATACCCTCTGTGCAAACATTTAAAAATATGTACCGCATACTTAAACCGGGCGCTTACATGGCCGTTTGCTGCGGAACACGTACTCAGCATCGCATGGCTTGTAATATCGAAGATGCTGGCTTTGAAATTCGCGATATTATTGCTTGGGTTTACGGATCCGGTTTCCCAAAATCTTTCGACGTTGCAAAAGCCTTCGAAAAAAAGAAAAACCCTCTTTCGGTCAATTTTAAAGGCTGGGGCACAGCGCTAAAACCTGCCATGGAGTTATTTACTCTTGCCCGCAAACCAATCAGCGGAACAATCCTCGAAAACCTTGCTGCATACCGCACTTCTGCACTTAATATTGATGCCTGCCGCATTGGCAATATGCTTCGCGAATACAAAGGTATGTCTGCCAAAAAACCTGCGCTTGGCGTATTTCGCGACGATAACTGGATACCTAAACAAATCAGCGTTACTGCAGTTGGCCGCTTCCCTGCCAACATTATTCACGATGGCTCTCCCGAAGTACTTAAACTTTTCCCAGACGATGCCGGTGCTTATGCTCCTGTTAAATCGGGCATGAGCGGAAAATCAAAAGGAATTTACCGCGATTTTGCTCAAAAAGGCGATAACGGAAATTCTTTCTACGGCGATTCTGGCTCAGCTGCCCGGTTCTTTTATTGTGCAAAAGCCACAGAGCACGAGCGCAACGAAGGTTTGCCCCTGTCTTTTATCAATACTCACCCTACCGTAAAGCCGGTGGCGCTAATGAGGTACATCACCCGCTTAATAACTCCCCCGGGTGGTATTGTTCTCGATCCTTATGTAGGCTCTGGTTCCACTGTCATTGCTTCTTTTATCGAGGGATTTAACTTTATTGCCTGCGATAACGATCAGCAATCTTTCAATATCGCAACACAAAGGGTTGCTGCTCACCGTAATAAACCATCTCTGTTCACTTTACAGATGTAGCCATGTACACAATCGTAATTGGTAATTCGCTCATTTATTTCATCGCCTCTATCGAGTTCTCTGTTGATGGAGTGCCTTTCAGAATTATTGCTTCCGATTCTACAGGCCCAGGTTATCATGCCGTGGAGCACACTGTAAAAAACCTCAGTAACGGTAATTGCACCACATACTCTATGGAGCAACTTATCGCAATATTCCAAAAGTATAACCTCGTTTCAAAATACCAAAAGCCATGACTATTACAATCCCTTGTAAACCTTACGTCAAGCACTTTATCGTCATTAATTATGGCGATCCGGCCGACCTCACCAAATGCCGCGACCTGTACCAGGACTTACGTAAACGTCTGTCAAAAAAGGCTTTGCGTTGGCAATCCCGCAAAATAAACCTGTCAATTTATTCTCAGAAAATAGAAATCATTATTTCCGAAGACGATTTCTACCGGTTCGGATGGGAAATGTCCGATACCGACATAAGAGGCTTCAACCGCGATATTGAAGGACGCGCTAAATTCTTCATGCGTTACGTTATATCCACTTACGAAGCTATTATGAACCAAAAACAGGCCATCAGGCTTTTTCAGGATCGTTTTGGTTATACCGAAGATATTTGGTCTTTCGATTCTATTAAAAAAGATTATTTTCGCAACCATAATTCCGAAAAAATCAGAATCGTAGATTACATAACCGCCGAATTAGAACGCAAAACTTTGGAACAACTGTCCGAACTGGGGACAATTTCAAATTCACTTATTTCCTCACAAACATCTGTTAAAAATGAAAACAATCAGTAAATTCTCAGACCTCTTGCCGGGGTACGTTCAATTGATCGTTATCCCGACTCAAAACATCAGTGCCATTGCACAAAATACAGTTAATGTTATCTCAAACGATGATGTATTTCTAATTCAGGCATCAAACGATTCTATTAGCCACGAAGCGCCAATGGCCGAAAACGATCATGGTAAATACTTCGACCACCTCGTTACTGCTACCCTGCAGGGATACGGTAAAGACCAGGAAGATGAAATCAAATCAATTTATACAGGGTATGTGGTTTTGCTCATGCAAACCGACGATGCTTCATGGATCAGGCTCGGTTCCATCGAAAATCCAATGAATCTTATCATTGACTTTTCTTCGGCTAAACCTGGCTTTAATCTGCAGTTCTCTGGCCAATTGCCCTATAAATCAATGCCAAATGTTATCCCCGACTACTAAAAATCCGTTTTTTAGCCTGTTTCTGTCCTTTATTATTCATGCGCTCCTGTTTTACTTTGTCAAAAAAAGTAATTATGGGAAAGCTCACGCTTAATATTGATGGTTTTATTGGCTCTTGGGGCTACTCTAAGCAATGGCTTAACCAAATGCTCACAGGCCGCGAAAAGGACGATCTCGATATAATAATATCTTCCCCGGGCGGTTCTGTTGATCATGCTTTGGCTATGCACGATAGAATTGTTCTACACGGCAACAATTCTGTTTCTAAAGTCTTTGGCCTTACAGCAAGCGCTGCAACTGTTATTGCATGTGCTGCCAAAGAAAGAGTTATGTCCTCAAACTCTCTCTACCTCGTTCATAAAGTCCTTTCCTGGATTGATATTTTCGGATATCTGAACGAAGATGATATCGAAACCCTCATTCAGCAACTCGAAAAAGAGAAAAACGAAAATGCTAAAATGACACTCGTCATTGCACGCATTTATTCAAATGTTACCGGCAAACCTGTTAAGGATATCCTCAATCTTATGAAACAGGAAATCTGGCTTACGGCCGAGGAAGCTCTCGAATGGGGCTTCATTACTCGCATCGAAACCCTCTCAGGCAATATAGATTTTACCGATAGCAAGGTAGCTCTTATTACTGCTGCCGGTCTCCCCGATCCTCGTAACAAAACCCGTCAATCTAATTCTAAACCCCCGAAAAAAAATAATGATATGAACAGAAAATTCACCCACATCAACAATATCCTTGGCTTCGAAGGCATTGAGGATACTGCAGATGGAGTATATTTTGATCTCAACCAGCTCGAAACACTTAATACCAATTTCGATAATGATCAAAATACAATCAACTCACTAACTTCCGAACGCGACACCGCTATCTCCGAACGCGACACCGCAAACCAGCAACGCGACACCGCAAATCAGGAACGCGACACTGCTATCTCCGAACGCGACACCGCTATCTCCGAACGCGACACTGCCAACCAGGAACGCGACACTGCCAACCAGGAACGCGACACCGCAAATCAGGAACGCGACACCGCGAATACCGATCTCCAAAACCTCATTAACCTGCTCAATGCTATTTCCCCCGAAGTTGCCGGCGCCGAAACCAATGCCGCAAAAGTTGCCGCCATTCAGGCTATCATCGCACGCAAACCGGGAGCAAAAGTAATTGGCACAGTTATTAATCAGGATCCCGAAACAGCCCACGAGGGTAATGTTGACTGGGAAACCATCGACAGTCTGCCACACAATCAGGGCATCGTATAAACCAACTCGCTCGCTCTCTCTCTTCTCTTTGTAAAACTCAAACAACTCAAAAAAAATGGACATTTCTGCTATCATTGCCGAATTTGGTGCATACTACGAACAGGCAGGTCAGAACAAAGCCCGCATACTTGCTATGCTCTCCCAGGGCGAAGTTACTCCTGGCTATTGCACTCCGGTTAAAACCGACGACACCATTTACCGACTTGGAAAAGTAACAATGGGTAACATTGTTCAAAGTTTCCAAATCGGCTGGACTCCCAAAAAGAACGCCGCTTTCACTCCCAACGAGCTCAGGCTGTATAAGATGAAAGTTGACGACGAAATTGATCCCGATAACATCGAGGATACCTGGCTCGGGTTCCTGGCCAGCGCAGCTGTTTCGCGCAAAGAGTGGCCCATCGTTAAGTATCTTATCGAGCACCCCGAAGCTGGTTATCTTGCTGCTATTGCTCGCGATATGGAAACCCTCTGCTACGGTAAAGGTGTTTATGTTGCTCCTACCCAGAATGTTGCCGGCATTACCCAAAACTCAATGAATGGCTTCATTATTGCCCTGCAAAACGGTGTTAACGCCGAAACCATCAACTCAATCAACATCGGTGATCTCGACAAAGATACCATCTTCGATCAGGTTGAACTTTTCACCGACGGTATCTCCGAAATCTACCAGAACGTTAACATGAACGTGTTCATGTCGCCCAAATGGGCTAAGTATTACCATCGCGATAAAAGAGCGCAAGGGTTCTACTCTTTCGCCTCCGAAGCCGAAGTAAACAAACTTTCCGGTAAAATCGACTTTACCCCGCTCAACGTAACTGCTCTCCCATCGCTCTCTGGTACCGATGTTATCTTTGCTACACCTAAAGCCAATTTTCTGCATCTCACCAAAAAAGGTCAGAACAAAAACAAGATCAACATCGAGGAATCGAAAAGGTCTGTTTTCTTCATGGCCGACTGGTGGGAAGGTATTGGTTTCGGTATGGATGCTGCTGTTTGGACTAACCTTCAGCCTGCTGGCTCTGGCAGCGGAAGCGCAGAATAACCTTTTTCCTAATCTTCAGCCTGCTCCCCCCGGGGTGCAGGCTGTTTAAAACCTAAAAACAACATGGAATTTCAGGATATAAACAAAAACCTTGTAAATGGCGAAAACATGGGCGGAACTGCCCAGATCATTTACTTCGGGCTTCACGCTGATGTAGATACATGGCCAGCCAAACCTCTGGCCAATGCCGCAAATCTCGAAGCCCTCGGGCAGCTCACCGGAAACGTTCAAATGAAACCGGGCAAACGCATGTTTGAATTATACGTCACCGACGATACTTCCGAACTGCAGATGGAAACCGTTGGCGAAAAAGACGGAAAGTCTTTTGTTATGCACCTCCGCCTTTTCCACCCTGGTTTGCTCAGCAAAATTCTCGGCTTCCGCAATGCCACCAAAAACGAAAATATGTTCTTTATCGTGCCCGATAACAATGGGCAGTACTTCCTCATGGGCGACGCGCTTCGTCCCGCTACCCTCGAAAGCGATGCCGATGGTGCTGGTACCGGTAAAGAAACAGCTGGCCGTCGTGGTGTAGGAATGGAGTTTACCTACAAAACTTCCAACATCTGCGAATACACTGGCACTATTCCTCTAACTGCTGCCACAAGCGGAAGTAACTAATAGTTATGTGGCAGAAGTATTTTAAAGTCGTAAAAGTCGTACCTGGCCCGGTAATCATTCCGGGCTATGGTAAGATTGATCTTTCTTCTCCAAACCTTCCGCTCAGCCTGGTTCAGGAACTATTCGAGAAAGATTGCCCTTACCTGCAAATTACTCCTCAAGGCATTGAGCACATTTATAATATGCAGGACAATGCTCAATCCGATGCCGGCACTCCGGTTCCATCCGGGCACGATGAAACTACGGTTCAATCCGATCACGATGAAACTCCGGTTCCGTCAGATCACGATGAAACTCCGGTTCCACCTGATCCGGCAAAAGATTACGAAAGTCTCCCGAAAAAAAACCGTAAAACCTTCAAAGAGAAGGCCTCCGGATAAAGAAACGTGCTAAATTTGCACTTGTTTTTGTTGATTGCCTCCATCTTTGCCCTGACGACTCCCACGCCAGGGCTTTTTTATGTTTCATCTGTCCTTTATTAGCGATATTTTCAGCCATACTTTTGACTCACTTTACTAACTAAAATTAACCAAATCAGTAACCCATGAAAAAACTGCTCTCTTTCGCCGTAATCCTTTTTATTGGATTGGCAGTTAATTTCCTTGGCAACCCCGTTGCAAGAGCCGCACCCACTGGCGATGTTCAGCTGGTTCAATGCCAGTCTGTTCATTTCGCAATTCCCGATCTCTGTGTTTATGACTATGAGTTCGCTCCAGCGCAGCCTACCGTTATTTGCTTTTACCCATGGGTATTACAATCAGGTACACAGGCATTTATTTTGAGCAATTCTGTCAAACCACCCGGAGATTACCTGTATGCGTATCAGAACCTGCAAAACTTAAACTATAGTTGGCGATTGTGCGATAATCCTCCACGCAATTGGGTGTTCGATAAACCGGTAGCTAACAAACATACACTGCTTGCATCTTCTGCCTGTAACCATCCCCGCAACTGGCTTAATATGTCACATCACAGCAAAACGGTTTCTGTAAAATCTCTCTCGCTCATACCCTCGTTTGAACTACCTTTCACTTAACCCGGCTCGTCAAACTACCCTGGAAAGCTCCCCGAAAAGGAGCTTTCTTTTTTTTGTGCCTTGCATGTGTCCTTTTTACTGCTGTTTATCCATACTAAATTCGCCCAACTAATTAACTGTCAGATGCTTTATTTCTCTATCCCCTACGACTTTGACCGTAAACTATTTAATGCTTACGATCGCGAATTTTCACGCATACCAAACCCCGATGATTGGCTCGCTATTGTCGATGGCGATGTAGCTTTTCTACGGGCCGACTTCGGACACCACATTCAGGAATACATCAGCAAATTCCCCGATGCAGGCCTCCTTACTTGCTATGCCAGCCGTTCGCACTATAAAAACATTATGCCAAAGGATGGAAACGATAAATCCCCCGATATTGCTTTCCATAAAAGGGTTGCCGAATCTCACGCAAAAAACCTCTACCTCGAAATAAAACCAGTAACCGGCAACATCACCGGTCATCTCATGGTTATTAAAAAATCAACCTGGCTGGCAATACGCGAAAAAGTACAGCACGCCACCAGGCACGAAACCATCGAAGCCATTGATACTGCTATCGGAAAAGCCATTCATGCCCTCAATATGCCCATATTGCTTATGCGGGGTATTTATGTGCTCCATTACTGCAGGTTTGTCGAAGGTTACAAATCAAGAGCACACCTCGGTTATCATGCCTTTATCAATATCATTACTCCTTGCTCCCGACCGCAAAACCTGCACAAAATCGCCGAAAGCATAAATATTCCATGGCGTATGTTCCGCTGGATAGTGGTTATGGATTCAAATACAACCGTTAATCCCGAGCTTATCCCGCGCCGTGCCGAAGTGTATTACCACAAGGATAAAAATTCAAAATCTGGCAACGCACAGCGCAATTATGCCATTGATCTTGTGCTGCGATCTCAGCCTGCACCTGCGTTCGATAATTTCGTCTATTTCCTCGACGACGACACCCTCCTGCATCCCCAATTCTACAATGCTGTTAACGGCCTCAAAAACGATTTTATACACTTTAACCAGCAAAACCCCGATGGTTCTCACCGTATCGGTGGCACGGTTAAAGTAAATCAAATCGACAGCGGCAATGCGCTCATTAGCCGAAACATAATCGGCAACATTCGCTGGCGATCCGATCTCTACAATGCCGATGGCTTTTTCCTGCAGGCCGTCTTTCAAAAAGCGCTCAACCCTGTATATCTGCCTCAGTTCTTGTCAACCTATAATGCCCTGCAAAAATGATCGCCTATTTCCTCGCCTACAACGAAATTGACCTGCTCCCCTGGCAATTCAAATGGTGCCAGAATCAGGGACTCGAAATGTTCGTTATCGAAAACCAGTCAACCGACGGAACCAAAGAATTCCTGATCGACAATCACATCAGGCATAAAACCATCGACACTTCCGAGGCTTTCGATCTGCGCCCGCTCCTCCTCGAAATGACCAGGCAGATACATACCGACAAACCCGATTGGTTTATATATCAGGGTATGGATATGTTTTTTGTTACCAGCAACATTTCCATTAAACAGCTCGCTGCAATGGCCAACATAATGAGGTACAACATGATTGCTCTCAATCAGATCACATTCTATCATACCTCTATGCAAACCGCCATTACCCCGCACAAAAATCCTTTCACCTGCAATTTCCATTACAGGCCAAATAACATCTACACTTTTATCTCGGCTTATTCTCCCGAAATATCAATCCAGCCCGATAAAATTTCACGCTCCAACAAAAGTGTGTTTTTCGATAAGCACGGCTGCATTTTCGAGATGCACGCTGCCAAACCCATAAAAAACCGGGTCGAAAATCTGAAACGCCGCGAAAGAGCCTGGAACAATGGCCTTAATAAAAACTACGGCCGCCATTACCTCGATCTGGCTAAACGCGATTTCATTTATCCCGAAACCGAACAGAACGACATACGCGACACCCGCGCTCTTTATCAACTGTACAGCAAACTCCATATTCTATCCTGATATGATTGATCTCGTTTACATTCTTGGCTCAGGATCGGCATGGAATAACAACGAATTGCGCTTCTCCCTGCGATCTGTCGAAAAAAACCTTACCGGTGTACGAAACATCTACGTAATTGGCGAAAATCCAGGGTTCTTTTCCAGTAAAGTAACCCATGTTTATCATCCCGATCCATTGCCCTCAAATAATGCCGATGGCAATATGGCGCTTAAAATACTTTGTGCCTGCTCTATCCCTCAGCTCTCCGAAGAGTTCCTGTTTATGAACGACGACTTTATCATAAACAAACCCATGCACGCACCCGATATACCATGGATGCACAAAGGCGATATGAAAAACAGGCCGCACGAGTTCTGGGTCACTCAGCTCTATCGGTTCCGGCTCAGGCGTACCTTCGAAACTCTGCAAATGCACAATCTGCCTACCCTGCAGTACGATTATCATGCACCTATGCGTATGAATAAAATCAGCTTCCCAAAGGTTATGCAGGGTTTCGACTTTAAAGAGGGCATCGGCCTTACATTCAGAAGCCTGTACGGAAATGCTCTGGCTTTGCCTGCAGAGCATATTGTCAATCAAAAGGTTACTCTGTACGCTCCTTACACCCTCGAACAAATAAATTACAGAGTGCGCGAAGCAATGTTCATCGGTTACAACGATCCCGGGTTAAATTCAAGTTTCAAGTACTGGCTGGCCTTCAACTTTAACTCAAAATCGCAGTACGAAGCCACCGATATTGAAAACGAAAAAACTTTCGACATAGCTACCTGGATAATCAATGGCCGCCTTTACACATCTGGCTGCCAGCTCTTCCGAAAACACTTCGCACACAAAAACCTCGCTTACCTGTTTTCCGAGCACAGAACCCCGGCACTCGAAAAAAAACTCCACTTTAAAATTAACCAATTCATCGCCGAACTATGAAAGAGCAAATCAAAGAGGCCGTTAATCAATGGCTAAAAAACAACAAAGATTTCGATAAAGGAGTTGATCTCCTTTCGGCTTTAAAACCCCAGATGGCACGTATATTTCGAGGCCGCGAAAAAACCTATGCCAAAAAACTTGAATACGAACTGAAAAAACTTGCCGGAATCACCGAACTTCCAAAGAAAGTAATCCCCTCAAAAGGCATCGCTCAAATTGAAAAGGAAGTAAAACAAAACATGCAACCCCCAAAAAAAACAGAAACTGTTCCGGCAGTGCATACTCCCGATCCTTTGCCTGAAACACCTGGTAAAAAGGAACCTAAACAAACCGCAAAACCTCGCAAAAACGAAACACCACCGTTTATTTCGCAAATCATCAAAGAACATGCACGCCTGTTTAAGCTGCGCTCACAGCTCGATGCTCAGCGTGCCGAAGTTCCCGAAAAAAATCACCCCACTTACAACAAAAAGCGCAAGATCCTCTCCGAGTCAATACAGCAGCTCTCTGCCAGTATAGAAGCCCTTTTCATGGCCAAGGAAGATTATTACGAAAAAGGCATCATGCCCGATATGAAAGCCCTTTTCCCCGAACTGCCTGCCAGGGATGTACCACCGGCTCCAAAAAAAGCAGCTGGCCGGCCTAAAAAGGAAAAAAAGTAAAACAACCATGGCCGGACTGGCCATTCGGCTGGTCCGGTAATTAACCTATACACACATGCCACGTACTCCGCTCGACGAACTAAACTATCAGCTCATAAAGGCTCATATTCTTTCACCCGAAGAATCTCCGCTTAACACTGAGCAAAAGGTAATGTTTAACCGCATTATGTCAGCAGCCAGAACCCTCGACACAAATCCGCTTACCAAGCAGGCTGTGGCGCTCCATATGGCTAAATACCCCGAAATAGGACGATCCAGAGCATATCTCGATATATCTGTGGCCAAAAGGCTGTTTAATACCATCCACGAGTTCGATTTCGACTTCTGGCAAACATGGCTCATTAACGATATTGTTAAAAACATAAATCGCGCAAGGCTATCTACCAGGCCTAATGCCGACAGGGTTATAGCCATGGAGCACGCAAATCTTATCAAAGCCCTCGGCCATAAACCCGACGAAATCACAGATCCGCGCCTCAACGAAAAACATGCCTTCTATTTCATGATCCAGAACAACAATCAGCAAATAAAGCTCGACATCTCAAAACTCAAAGAAATTCCCGAAGCCAGCCTGCAGGAAGTCCTTAAGGAACTCAACACTCTCCTGTTTGCCGGAAAGGAAATCTCCGATACCGAAGCTCAAGAACTGCTAAACTCCTGATCTATGATAGAGGAAATACTGCCCCTCAACGGCCCTCAGCTTATCTCTGCATTAAATCAGCCAATCAGCGAAGTTGATATATGGGGAAGGGCTACCGGTAAATCGTTCATCATAGGCAACGAAATGAACGACATCATCCGGTCTATGCCCCGGTCTATCACTTCAATCACCGGCCAGACTTATGGCCAGCTGCTTACCCGTACCCTGCCATCATCTTTCAAGCTGCTCGAACAGCTCGGCTACAAACGATATGTTCCCGGCGAAGGTGGCCACTATGTAATTAACGAAAAACCTCCAAAGCACTTCCTTACCCCGTATGAGCCTGTTTTAAACCACAAAAACTTCATATCATTCAGCAATGGCACAGGTTTTCTGCTGCTATCGCAGGAAAGGATAGGCAGCGCCCGTGGTCCGAACGTTGACCGCGAAATCGTTGACGAAGCCCTCACCATCAACAAAGAGCGTTACGATCAGGAAACATCACCCACCAACCGTGGAAACCTCGAACATTTCGGCGACTTATCTGGCAAACCCGTGCGAAAACACCATGGGTTCAGGTATGTAAGCTCAATGCCTTTTATGCCCGAACAAAAATGGCTGCTCGAGTTCGGTAAATATTACGAGGAAGAAGCAAATATCCGGCTGTTCGACATCTGGAACCAGATCGTTAAAATACAGCTCGACATAATTCAGGCCTACAAAAACAACGATACCGCTTTCTTTAAAAGTGCCTGGAACGAAGTAGTACGCCTCAAACGAAAAATAGCACCATTCACCAGCAAATCAGGACTGCTTTTCTCCCTGGCAAACGCTTTCGATAATATTCAGGTGCTCGGCATGAAATATATCATCCGTGAGTACGATAAGCAGGCTTTGCTTACATTTATGATCGAAATCCTTAACTGGATTATTGATCGTGTCGAAAACTGTTACTATCAGCTCGATTCGCGCCGCCATGTGTATTATAATGCCACCAACGAATCTTTCATTCAGTCTGTGGCACAAAAAACCAACTACGACTTTAAAAAGCTCGGCAACCACAACTCCCTTTTCGACCTCGATTGCGACCCCAATAAACCCATTGAGATAGTCCCCGACTGGGGTGCTAAAATTGCTCTCTTCTCTGTCGCGCAGGAGCGCAACTTTAACTTCGTTAACAACATAATTGAACCGGTTGATTGCACCATAAACGAGTTCTACACCAAACCCGACGAATCGCCAAACGTAATGATTGACGACCTGGTAGATCAGTTCTGCCAATATTATGAGCCTCATAACAAAAAGGAAATCATTTACTTCCGCGATCGCTACGGAGATCACAGGCAGCCAAATGCCAAAAACTCAAAGCCTTACAACGAACAGGCAATTGATCGTTTTATACGAAACAAGTGGAGCGTTACCCCTCGCGTGCACAAGGGCATGGAGCCACCTCAGCACGAAAAATATCTGCTCTGGCTCAACATACTCAAAGGCGATAATCCCATTTATCCAAAGGTAATTTTCAACGGAAACAAGTGTAAATACACGCTTATAAGCATGAATAACACTATGGTTCGCGAATCTGCCGGCAAATTTGAGAAGGATAAACGGTCAGAAGGCCGTAAAAACGTGCTCCCCGAGGAAGCAACCCATTTCGGCGATGCCGTTGATAAGCGAATCTGGACAAAATACGGCGATCGTTTGTTGCGATCGTCAACCTTTGTACCTGCCCGTTTTTAGCTTTTTACCAATACATTCTACCCTTCTTTGTAGTTGCCATTAACCCGGTGAAACTCATACCCTTGTGGCCGTAAGCGCCCGTTTAAAAGTCGTTTTGTGTCCATTTAAGCC
>CAZMDP010000002.1:0-20272 GCA_964565015.1 uncultured Prolixibacteraceae bacterium
GGATACCGAGCCCATCAAACAGCTCGAGTACGCCACCTGCAACCCGGCCACCTCATGTTACAGCAATACGTATGGCGGGCAGTTTTATCTGTTGAAGCTGCTGAACCATTTCATCCATGTTGTGGCACAACCAGGCAGGCTTTACATCGAACAACCCATTGCGCAAACCCCAGGCCCTGAACCCGTTATAAGCGCCAACCAGGCCGGCAAAACGACCAAAACCGATTATCCGCATCCCATGCCTGTCGGTTAGCACCTCATAATCGACCAGTTGGATTTTACGCTTTAAAATTTCCTGTAACAGTTTACGGTTGTAGGGCTGCTTTTTAATGGTGTGCGAAAAGAAGAAATAGATTTTACCGGGCAATAAGTCGGCCACCGGAACCTCTTTTACGCCCATCAGAACGTCGCAATCCGATAAATCTTCCTGCACACGTATGCCTTGCCCGATATATTCTTCGTTGCTGAAGCAACGGATTTCCGATGGTTGTACAACAACCTCGAGCCCTTCCATATTATCGTTGATAAAGCGGCATTGATCAGGGGTAAAAGGTACGCGTTTATCGGGAGGGGCTTTTCCTTCCCTAATAATTCCTATGCGCATTTGTGTTGAAATTAAATATTAAACCTTATACCCTGTGCCAAAGGCAGTTCGGAACTGTAATTTATAGTGTTGGTTTGCCGGCGCATATAGGCTTTCCAGGCATCGGAGCCCGATTCGCGTCCGCCGCCTGTATCTTTCTCGCCACCGAATGCGCCGCCGATTTCGGCCCCCGAGGTACCTATGTTGATATTTGCAATTCCGCAATCGGAACCTTCGGCCGACAAAAAGCGTTCGGCCTCGAGCAGGTTGGTTGTAAACATAGCCGATGAAAGTCCCTGAGGGACGCTGTTATGCAGCGTGATAGCCTCATCGAGCGTTCGGTATTTTATCAGGTAAAGCAACGGGGCAAAGGTTTCTTCCTGCACAATGTTGTAATGATTCTGAGCCTCGGCTATGGCCGGAACCACATAGCACCCCGACTGGTAGCCTTCACCCGAAAGTTCGCCGCCTCCGTACAGGATTTTTCCACCTTCGGCTTTGAGCTGCTCAATGGCTTTCAGAAAGGTTTGCTTAGCACCGGTATCGATCAACGGGCCAACATGGTTTTCCTGATCGAGGGGATGCCCTATTTTGAGGCTTTTATATGCAATTATCAAATGATCCTGCAACGTTTCAAAAAGCGATTCGTGGACAATAATGCGGCGGGTCGATGTACATCTTTGCCCGCAGGTTCCCACAGCGCCGAATATAATGGCCCTGACAGCCAGATCAAGGTTTGCCTGCGGGGTTACGATGATGGCGTTGTTGCCGCCCAGTTCGAGTATGGTCCTCCCCAGACGTTCGCCCACCAGTCGCCCAACTTTCTTCCCGATATGGGTTGACCCGGTAAATGAGATCAGGGGTATCCGTTTATCGGAAAACATATCGTCGCCAAGGTATTTAGAGCTGGTGGCCACCAGGTTAAGCACACCTTCGGTAATGTTGTTCCGTTCGAGGACTTTCGCAACAATTTTATGCACAGCTACGGCGCACAACAGCACTTTCGACGACGGTTTCCACAGCACCACATCGCCGGCCACGAGGGCAATCATGGCGTTCCATGCCCAAACCGCCACCGGAAAATTGAACGCCGAAACCACCCCAACAATTCCAAGCGGGTGATACTGGTCGTACATTCGGTGCCCCGGACGCTCGCTGTGCATGGTAAACCCATACAACTGACGGCTCTGTCCAACCGCAAAGTCGCAGATGTCGATCATCTCCTGAACCTCCCCGAGTCCTTCCTGATATATTTTCCCCATTTCGTACGATACGAGTCTGCCAAGGGGTTCTTTGTATTTTCTCAACTCGAGCCCTATCTGCCTTACTATTTCGCCCCGCTGTGGAGCTGGTTTTTTTCGCCATTCGGCAAACGCTTTCAGGGCAATTTCCACCACATTATTGTAATCGTCGGCGGTTGCCTGCCTGATTTTCGCAATTTCTTTCCCATCGGCCGGCGAAAAGGATGTCAACAAATCGCCTTGCGTGATATGCCATTTTGTTCCGGTACACATTCCGGGGTTGATGGATTCGATTTCGAGATCATTAAGAAATCCGGCAATATTGTAACTCATAGCTTTATGGTTTTGAATTTCATTGCAAGTTAACAAAATTTATCGGGCCATTAACGGTAAAACCCCATTTTATCGATGTATTCCCAAACCTTTGGCGGCATAAAATGCCTCATGTCGTGCCGTTCGCGCAAAGCATCCCTGATCATGGTTGACGATATTTCCATCAATGGAGCTTCCACAATCCTGATGTTTTTTTGAGCGACCGAACTGCGGTTGAACCCCGGCCTGGGATAAACCAGAATGTTGTAATTCTGTTGTATCGATTCATAGTTTTTCCATTTGTGAAAACTGGCCAGGTTATCGGAGCCCATGATGATGAAAAACTGGTGTGTGGGGTACTTCTCCGACAAGTGGGTAAGCGTGTCGATGGTATAGGATGGCTTGGGCAACCGGTATTCAATGTCGCTTACCCTGAACCGGGGATCATCGCCAACAGCGAGGTGCATCATTTCGAGACGGTCGTAGTCGTTCAGCAGGTTTTCCTTTTTTTTGTGCGGGTTCTGCGGCGACACAACAAACCATAACTGGTCGATACCACCATATTCCACCAGGTAATTGGCTATGGCCATGTGTCCGATGTGTACCGGATTAAACGATCCGAAATAGAGCCCGATTTTAAGACTGATCTTTCCTGGCGGAAGCAATATATTGAGTAGGTCGGTCAATACAAAATGGATTTGGTTAATAACTAACTTTTATTATTCCTCAAGTAAAATCCCTTCATTTTGAACAAGTTGAAAAATCGGGGAAATGTCATCACTTTCAAATTTCTTCAATCCAACTATATATGGTTCAATACGCGAATTCACCAAACGGGTTAAACGCCATACTAATCCAATTTTTGAATATTCTGGTTGGTCAAAATCTGATGAAACAATAAAAATATCGATATCACTGTCAGGTTTTTCTTCACCTCGGGCATAACTGCCATAAAGCCAGGCTTTATGAATATTAATCCCATTATCTTTCAACAACTTAAGATAATATAACGACGTATTTATAACATCTCCTGTAGCCATTCTAAAAAGATTTTCGTTTTGTTCAATAATTGAATTGCTTCATTGTGGGATGGAATGGTAGGATAAAAATCCGGATAACGACCTTCCAATTGATAATGCATTAATATTCCGGGTAAATCCATAAATTCATCTGAAAATTCGATTTTTGCCAATTCAGATAAATACAAAAGATTGTGAGTCCTGGGTGGTATGTTTTCAATAACTTTTACAACATGCGCCTTTAGTGCTTTTTCGATAGACAAATGACAGAAAAAAAGGCCGTGAAGTATTCTTTTCTGGTTAATAAGAAGTTGTGCGGTTTGAAAATCATCAAAAGCATTTTCAATCCAATATTTTATATGCTTATTCTTATCGAACACCTTTTTTTCTTCAAAAATATAAAGAAAAATATGAATCCGTGATATATGAAAGGTGATTTGTATCAGTAAACTTAGGTCTCAAGAAAATTTTTCACGACCCTTTCGGCCTCTGCAAGTGCTACTTCAAGGATATTATTTATCAATACCAAATCAAATTGAGGGGCAAAACTCAACTCATATTCGGCTTTGGCAATGCGTGTGGCAATTTTTTCTTCGCTTTCGGTCGACCGGTTTCGCAATCGTTGTCTGAGTACCTCTACCGAAGGAGGTTGGATAAATATGGCCAGCGCCTTGTCGCCGTAAGCTTTTTTTATATTGAGCCCGCCAACCACATCCACATCAAAAACAACACTTTTCCCATCATTCCATATCCGTTCCACTTCACTTTTAAGGGTGCCATAATAGGTACCCGGGTAAACCTCTTCCCACTCGAGGAATTCACCCGCTTCTATTTTCTGCCTGAACGCTTCGGTTGAAAGAAAGTAATAGTCGCGGCCATTCACTTCGCCGGTTCGCGGGGCCCTGCTGGTAGCCGATACCGAAAACGCCAAAGGCAACGGCAACGAAAGCAGGTGCCTCACAATGGTGGTTTTTCCGGCCCCCGACGGTGCCGATACGATGATGAGTTTATTTTGCGACTGTGTCATTCCCTGTTTCTGTACCCCGGTTTAACCCAGGGCGATTCATTAATTCTGTTATTTCGTGTTAACGTAAAATAATTATCAGCCTTTACTTTTCAATCGAGGTTGCGGTTTTTTTGGGAAACATGTTATCTCGTCCGGAGTTTGTCAAAACAATCTTTCAACTTTAAACCTCAAACTTCAAACACTTTTAATAATATGCCACTCCTCCGTATCTTTTTTTCAAACGGTAATCGGTGCCCCGATTAAATCGGGGGTGAACTCTGCCCCGATTATATCGGGGGTGAACTCCTAAAGTACGTTCAACACCTGCTCCTTAATCCTCTCCAGCGCATCTTTCATCTGTACCACAATACGCTGAATATTGCTTTCGTTGGCTTTCGACCCGAGTGTATTTATCTCGCGGCCAATCTCCTGCGCTATAAAAGAGAGTTTCTTACCATTGGCATCCCCCTCTTTCATGGTTTGGATAAAATAATCGCAATGGTTGGTGAGCCGCACTTTTTCCTCATTGAAATCGAGCCGCTCAAGGTAAAAAATCAGCTCCTGCTCGAAGCGCTCCGGGTTTACATTCCCGTTTAATTGCATTTTTGACAGCGCTTCGGTCAGCCTGATCTTTACATTCTCAATCCGCTGGCTTTCAAATGGCGCAATTTCTTCCTGAAGTTTCAGGATCATATCAATATTGGCAATCAGGTCCGACTCAATCGATTTACCTTCCTGCATGCGGAAAGCATCAACCTTTTCGATTGCATTCCTGATGTTTTGCAACAAGATTTCCCATTCTTCTTCGTCGAGCTGGTCGTATTGAACCTTTACTGTATCGGGCAAACGCATCACAATCTGCAAAAGCCTTTCATTTACAGGAAGGTTCAGTTCGCTGCTGATGTTGCTCAAATCGGAAAAATATGATTTTACCACACCGTGGTTGATAACAGCGCTTCCTGTATCGCCCAGGCTTTCAATATAAATGGTGAAGTCGATTTTGCCCCTGATCAGCCGGTCGGTCAGCTCACGTCTGATGTCGATCTCCTTTTCGCGGTACAGTTGCGGTATCCGGGTGCTGATATCGGCCTGTTTGCTGTTGAGCGATTTGATTTCGATAGAAACCTTTTTGTTGTTGATTTCAAATTCGGCTTTACCGAAACCGGTCATTGATTTAATCATGGTGAATTATTTTCTGTAAAAGTATAAAAACTGAATATCAAATGAATAAATCAATAAACCCGTTCAACGATCTCCTGTCCTTTTTTAATGGCTTCGATGTTTAGAGGGATCAGGTTGTGATACCTGGCCGGTAACGATTTTTCAAGCCCTTTCTGGACATTGTCGAGGCTCACAATAGGCCTGATTTTCAGGTAACCTCCAACAATAATCATATTGAAAACACGCGGGTTGCCCATTTCGACTGCGGTAACGGTTCCTTCAACTTTGTAAACCTGAATATCGGTGCGGGTTGGTGGATGAATGATCCCATTCGGGTCGTACAACAAAACGCCGCCGGGTTTCACCTTCTTCTCAAACTTATCCATCGACTGCTGATTGAGAATAATGGCCGTATCGTATTGCGACAAAACAGGTGAACTGATGCGGTGATCGCTTACAATAACCGTAACATTGGCGGTACCTCCTCGCATTTCGGGACCATACGACGGGAACCAGGTTACTTCTTTATTATCCATTATTCCTGAATAGGCCAGAATTTTCCCCATCGAGAGCACGCCCTGTCCACCAAAACCAGCAATAATCAATTCTTCTGTCATAGTAATATCCGTTTAATTTTTATTTGACGGGGCCTCTTTATCGTTATCCTTCAATTCGCCCGGAACGTAAACCGGGAACATATTCTCTTCCATCCAAAGATTGGCGTCAACCGGTGTCATTTTCCAACCCGAATTGCAGGTTGATACAATCTCCACAAAAGAAGTTCCCTTTTTGGCCATTACGTTCTCGAAAGCTTTGCGTAGGGCTTTTTTGCATTTACGCACGGCTGCGGCCGTATGCGCCGACTGACGCGAAACGTAGTGCACGCCTGGCAACATGGCAATCATTTCGGTAATTTTCAGGGGATGGCCATTGAGTTCGATATTGCGGCCGCCGGGCGAGGTAGAAGTACGCTGCCCTACCAGGGTGGTTGGCGCCATCTGGCCGCCGGTCATGCCATATATGGCATTGTTGATAAAAATCACTACAATATTTTCGCCCCGGTTACAGGCATGGAGAATTTCTGCAGCGCCGATTGAAGCGAGGTCGCCATCGCCCTGATAAGTGAATACGATTTTATCGGGGTTGGTCCTGGCGATTCCGGTGGCAACGGCGGGAGCACGGCCATGGGCAGCCTGCTGCCAGTCGATATCGATGTAATTATAGGCAAACACCGCACATCCTACCGGCGATACCCCAATGGTGCGGTCCTGAATGCCGAGTTCGTCGATCACTTCGGCCAGGATTTTATGCACCACTCCATGGGTACAGCCCGGGCAATAGTGCATGATGGTGTCAACCTGTAGTTTCGATTTGTCGTAAACCAGGTTTTCGGGCTTAATTATATCGTTAATATCCATAATTTCAGCGATTTATCAATTTAGTTTCCAAAGCATGTATTACCTCGTCGGGCGAGGGAAGAATTCCCCCCATCCGTCCGAAATACTCAACAGGAACCGTACAACCGGCATTGAAAACAGCCAGTTTAACGTCGTCAACCATCTGTCCGGCACTCATTTCGACCGACAGGAAACCTTTTACCCTGCAGGTCATTTCCGAAATGGCTTTTGAGGGGAACGGCCATAAAGTGATGGGTCGCATAAGGCCAACTTTAATCCCTTTTGAGCGGCCAATTTCAATAACTTTCTGGCAAATGCGCGATGAAGTCCCAAAAGCAACCAGCACATATTCAGCATCGTCGCACATGATGGTTTCGTAGCGCACCTCGTTTTCCTCGATAGCTTTGAATTTTTTCTGGAAACGTAGGTTGTTCTGTTCCATCTTTGCGGGATCCATCTCGAGCGAAGTGACCACATTCTTGTTCCGGTCGGCAGTTTTGCCGGTAGTAGCCCATGATCCGCTTATCTGTTGTATCTCCTCATCGGTCCAACGGGGTTTAAAATCGGCCAGTTCGACCTTTTCCATCATTTGCCCCAAAGCGCCGTCGGTAAGAATCATGGCAGGGTTACGGTATTTAAATGCCAGGTTAAATGCCAGATCGACAAAGTCGTGCATTTCCTGCACCGATGAGGGTGCCAGGGTAATAATGCGGTAATCGCCATGGCCTCCCCCCTTAACCGCCTGGTTATAATCGGCCTGCGAGGGCTGAATGGTTCCCAGTCCGGGGCCGCCCCTCTGCACATTCACAACCAGGCAGGGCAGTTCGGCGCCGGCAATATATGAAATACCTTCCATCATCAGGCTGATGCCCGGGCTCGACGATGAGGTCATTACTTTTTTCCCGGTTGCAGCAGCGCCGTAAACCATATTGATGGAGGCGATTTCACTTTCGGCCTGGAGCACCACCATTCCGGTTGTTTCCCATGGGGCAAGTTCCATAAGCGTTTCCATCACTTCCGACTGAGGCGTGATCGGATACCCGAAATAGCCATCGCAACCACAACGTACGGCAGCTTCGGCCAGCACCTCATTACCTTTCATTAATCTGAGTTCTCCCATCTTTCCCGATTTTTCCTGAATTAAACTTAAATCTTCACCCGGTATATGGTAATACATGTGTCGGGACAAACCATTCCGCAATTGGAGCATCCGATACAAGCCTCCGGGTTTTTCATGTACGAGTAGTGGTATCCACGGCTGTTCACCTCCTTGTTGAGGGCCAGAACACTTTGGGGACAGGCTTCGACACAAAGGCCGCAACCTTTACACCCCTCTTTTTCGACCACCACGGCACCTCTGACTTTTGCCATATCTATCAGGTATTAAATGTTATTCTTCGAAATACTAATTGCTGTTTCCGCCAAAGTTAGCATGAAACAATTTCAGCCTTTTCTCCAGTTCGCCAAACTGAGTGCGCTGAACATGCGAAACACATGCCCTGATCCCCTGCCGTTCGCTGCCGGTATTGGAAAGGGCTATGGCGCTGATGCCAAAATAGATCAGATTGCGGACAAGTTCTGCCCCGGTCATCCCCGGATAACCAATGGTGAAATAAAATCCATCGGCTATGGGCTCCTCCAGATCCTTGTCGTAAACGATATAAAACCCGTTTTCGGTAAAAAGTTTTTTCATGATTGCGGCTTTTTCTCCATACTCCTTCACCTCTTCAATAAAGTTGAATTTTCCGTCGGAAGCCGCTTTAAACATGGCCGCCAAAGCATACTGCGCCGAATGGCATACGCCCGAAGTAAGTGCATATAAAATGCGCATTACCACTGCGTTGCCAAATGTGGTACACTGCAACCGCTTCGGCAGGTTAGGATATTCCCTGTCGTACAGCTTATCCGAAATACACATGACCGCACAGCGCTGGCCGGCATACGAAAATATTTTGGAGCTCGAAATAAACAGAATATAGTTATCGGTGTATTTGGCAACTGTTGGCTGGTAAGGAGGCCTTCCGGGCGTATACAGGTCCTTGCGGAAATCCATGCCGAAATAGGCGAGGTCTTCCATCACAATGACATCGTATTTTGCCGAAAGTTCGCCGATTATCTGCAGCTCCTCTTCCGTAAAACAAATCCATGTTGGATTGTTCGGATTCGAATAAACCACTGCACAGATATTCCCCTGAGAAAGAAACTCTTCGAGCTTTCCCCGAAGTTTCTGGCCCCTGAAATTGAAAACATCGAAGGTGGCATATTTCATGCCCATAACCATAAGTTGCTGCTTCTGAACAGGGAATCCCGGATCGATGAAAAGGATGGTATCTTTGGTTGCATCGGCGTTTCCGGCTGCCATAAAAGCGGTGTAACTGCCCTGCATAACACCTACGGTCGGGATACAGCCCCGTGGTGATAGGTCGATATCCATAAAAGATTTGATGAACCTTGAAGCTTCCTGTTTCAGTTCCTTAACCCCGTCAACCATTGGATAGATCGAAGCAACGCCCCTTTTCAGCGCCTCAATTTCGGCTTCAACGCCCACCTGTGCCGGTGGAAGGCCCGGTACGCCCATCTCCATACGGATATATTTCAGG
Source organism: uncultured Prolixibacteraceae bacterium (assembly GCA_964565015.1). Taxonomy (GTDB): domain Bacteria; phylum Bacteroidota; class Bacteroidia; order Bacteroidales; family Prolixibacteraceae; genus UBA1413. Next base: position 9,320 of record CAZMDP010000002.1, read on the forward strand.
CCGGTACGGGCCTCAACAGCATTAACAAGCGCCACAAGTTCGCGGATGGTAGCATTTCCAACATCGGCAATCCTGAGGTTAACTATCTCCTTGTCAACAATTTCTTTCGATATCAGTGGCTGTTCCATTTCCTCAATTTATCCGATAAAGAAACTAAAGGTTTTTATAAAATCAAAACTTTGCTCACGGGCCGGTTTCAACCGGTTAACAAACCATAAGATGTGGCCCCGCAAAGGTTAATCATTTAAAGATTCAGGGGGTTAAAACCGAATAAATAAAAGAAAATCAGGCAAAAAAAATAACCCTGATTTTTATCAATCTTTATAATCCGAAGTCTTTTTTAATAATATCGAGCCAATTATCGACCCGTTCGGGGGTGAGTTCGGGCTCAAAATCTTCGTCGAGGGGCAATCCTATAAATTTTCCGTCGAAAATGGCAGCCGACTCTTCAAATTCATACCCATCGGTTGGGACCTGGCCAACTATACGGGCATCGGTTTTCATCAGTTCGCGGGCAAGCAGCCCCATAAAATCGACAAAACTCGAGGCATAGGTTACGTGGTTGCCCAATCCGAAAATGGCAACGGTTTTCCCCGAAAAATCGCCCTTACTTACCTCAGGCAGAAAAATTCCCCAGTCGGTTTTGTTGATGCTGGCATCCCAGGTTTCTTTTCCCACTGTCGATATCCCGAATATAATCTTATCGAAGCGTTTAAAGTCATCGGGGGTAGCGGTTTTTACGTGAACCATTTCCACCTTGTCGGGACCAATTTTATCGCGGATCATATCGGCTACCCGGTTAACCGAACCTTTCAACGGGCCAAAGAATAATCCGATCTTGCTCATAATGAATTATTTTTATCTGGTTATAGTTTTTACTGATTATGTATGGCCAACTCGCCCCTCTTGTACTCACCCAATATGGCCAGGCTCGAAACGCTTTTCAACACCTGGTGAATGGCTCGTTCATAGTTGTCGAGCGATTCCCATTCAATGTCAACATGGAAAGTATATTCGTTGGGCTTTCCGATTATTGGCACCGATTGGATTTTGGTGAGGTTGATCCGGTTTTCGGCAAAAGTGTTGAGAACCCTTGCCAGAGCGCCGTAGAAGTGACCCACCTCGAAACAGATGGAAGCTTTGTTGGCAAACTCGCTCGGGATACCATGTTTGGAAAGAAACAGGAAACGGGTATAGTTTTTCTTGTTTGTTTCGATGCCCGTTTCAAGGACTTTCAGGCCATAAATTTCGGCCGAACGCAGGTTGCCAATGGCAGCGGCCCCGGCCGGGCGGTCCTCCGAAATAAATTTTGCCGAAGCGGCGGTGTCGCTCATTTCGTGCAAACGTGCATTGGGAAAATACTTTTCGATGTATTCGGCACACTGCTTCAAGGCAATGGGATGTGAATAGATATCGGTAATGGCGCTCTTTTCCACATCGGCCCACGACATAAGGTTCATCTGGATATGGATATATATTTCGCCGGTAATTTTGAGGTGGTAGTCGCGGATCAACTGGTAATTATTGAGCAGGCTGCCGGCAATGGAGTTTTCGATGGCCATAGCGGCGTACTCAACCTTATCGGTATCGACCAATTCGCAAACACTTGTAAACGATTTACACTCAACAATTTCGACCTCTTCGTTGTAATATTGCCGCACCGCATCTTCGTGAAACGAACCGGCAATTCCTTGTATAGCTATACGTTTCATTTATCTGTTTTAGCAAGGCCAAATATACAACTGTAATGGTAAACAAAAAAGGTTTGAAAAAATTGGGGGAGGGTTTAAATGTATAATTTACTGAAACCGGCCCAAACAACAATTTAATTAAGTTGGCAGGGATTAATTATGAATGAATGATGAATCCCGCTGAACCGAAACCTCTTAATCGAGCCATCATCAAACCTAACCTGCTAATTTGGTTTATTCCCTTTACCCAATATTCTGTTATGAAAACCAAAGTTTACCTTCTAAAGAAAGCGGTAAGCGAATACTTTCTCTGTTTGGATGAATGATGTAGTTTATTGTAATTACGTTCCATTGAACAATGCCAATTTAACCTATAGTATCAGAGGAGAAATACTCCTGACATTTAACTTTCAGCCTATCCATTCTTCAGCCAGAACCTCACCCCTGATGCTGATGGTAATGGCTTTTACAGGCACCCTGCGGTTTGCCAGCCGGGCAGCGTGTTGCACCATCTGGATAAGACCCCCGCAACAAGGGACTTCCATTATTACCACCGAAATGGTATTAACCCTTGCTTCGTCGATCAGACGGATAAATTTCTGAATATAGGTCTCTTTGCTTTGATCGAGTTTAGGACATGCAATAACCAGTTTTTTGCCCCGGATAAAGGTGCGGTGAAAATCGCCGTGCGCAAAAGCAGCACAATCGGCAGCTACAAGAAGGTCGGCTCCCTGGAAATAGGATGCCGCCGGGTTGATCAGGTGCAATTGCACCGGCCACTGGGTAAGTTCCGAACCGGCAGGCTCCTGCGTGGTTGCGGCAGCAGCCATACGGAAACCGCCGGCCGCAGCGGCAAACGATTGCGGGGCCGACCCTGCACATCCGCAGCCCGGGCCTTCGTCGCGGGTATGTGGCTTTTCTCTGTTGCCATGGAGCAATTCATGCACTTCGGCTATGCTAAACGGAAGCGATTCGCGGTTTGCTTTCAGCCAGTTGGTGGCTTCTTTCAGGTAACCGGTTTCCCCATGGTCCTGCAAATGTTTCAAATGGGCAAATACGGTATTTTTTCCACTTTTAATCATCTGGGCAATAACCGTGGTCTCGTCGTATGCTTCGGCTTCACGCTCTTCGATGGTTATGGCACCTTCGGGACAATGGCCGATACATGCTCCCAATCCATCGCACATCAATTCGCTGATTAAACGGGCTTTACCGTCGATAATCTGTAAAGCTCCTTCGTGGCAGCCGGGCACACATAATCCGCAACCGTTGCACTTTTCCTCATCTATTTTTACAATTTCCCTGATCATTTTTCATTGTTTTATGCAACAAAAGTAGATTGGTGCTGTTTTTTGAAATGTACCATTAGTTACAAAATCAACCTTATTATGCCAGATTATAAAACTTTATCCCTGTCGCCGGTTTTCAGGGGTTTATCGCCCGAAAGGATTGAGCAGCTCCTGAGCAATATTCAATTTCAGGTAAAGCGATACCCTAAAGATTGTCTGGTTGCGTATATGGGCGATAAGCTCACTCATTTATACATTCTTCAGAAAGGTATGGTTAAAGGCGAAATGCTCGACTATACCGGAAAAACCCTGAAAATTGAGGACATTGAGGCCCCCCGCCCACTTGCTGCAGCCTTTCTGTTTGGTAACAACAATACTTTTCCGGTAACTGTAACCACCCTTACCGATACGGAAATGCTTGCCATTCCGGTTGCCGGTTTCCTTAAACTGATGCAAATGGACCAACAGGTACTGATCAATTACCTGAATGTAATTTCTTCGAGGACACAATTCCTTTCGAGCAAGTTACATTTCCTGAGCTTCAGGAGCATAAAGGGAAAAGTTGCCCATTTTATCCTCCAGGAAGCCGGTTCAAGATTTCATTCGATTGAAATTAAACAAACCCAGCAACAACTTGCCGACCTGTTTGGTGTAACCAGGCCTTCGCTGGCCAGGGTATTGGGACAGATGCAAGATGAGGGACTCATATCCATTAACCGGAAAACCATTACCATTCTTGATAAAGATCGGTTAAACAACCTACTTTCGAACGAATAAATAAGCAAGGATGATTCACTATAATAGTTTTTTAAGGTTTCCTGAAGTATTCGCTTTTACCACTACAAAAGAAGATTTTGAGGATGATGCCCCCCGGTTTTCAGAGAAACATTTGCAAAAGGCCCTGAATTTCAGGGAAGCTCTTGCCATGAGAACCGGTTTAAAACCCCATCAGCTAATCTTCCCCAACCAATGTCATACAGCCAATGTAAGGGTAATTGAAACCATTCCGCAAACCGAACTAAATGAAACCGACGCACTGATAACAGCCATGCCCGGAGTTTGTATCTGTGTTCAAACGGCCGATTGCGTTCCTGTTTTGCTGTATGACCATAAAAATAGAATAGCAGCTGCGGTTCATGCGGGATGGAGAGGTACTTTGGCAGGTATTGTCGGGGAAACCATCAAAACAATGACTGAAAATTTCTATTCGAAGGCCGGAAATATTTATGCAGTGATAGGTCCATCGATTAGTGGCGAAGTGTATGAAACCGGTTCGGAAGTGGTTCAGCTTTTCGAAACAAATACCGATTATGCAGATCAAATACTGGTCAGGCAAGATAATGGACGATATCACATCGATCTCTGGAAAGCCAATCAGATTCAAATGGTCAGAATGGGTATCCCCGAAAACCAGATTGAAATTGCCGGCCAATGTACCTATCAAAATCCGGATAAATATTTTTCGGCCCGAAGGGATGGCATAGCAACCGGCAGGATGGTATCGGGGATAATGATTCGCCATTAATCCATTAAATAAATTGAATGAGATTTCAAAACAGACTGTTAATTAGCTGTGAGATTATCCCAAAACCGCTATCTTCGCGGAAAAAATAAATCAAAAGCCTGATTCAATGGGATTTTGTTTGGAAACTTGTAAATTATGAAGCGTTACAATCTGTACAATCTAGTGGTTGGCTGGGCTGCTTTTGTGGTTTCGGCCATTGTGTATATGATGACCATAGAGCCCACGACCAGTTTCTGGGACTGCGGTGAGTTTATTACAACGGCGACATTGCTTCAGGTAGGGCACCCTCCTGGTGCGCCTGTGTTTATGATTGTGGGAAGATTGTTTACGCTTCTGGGCGGATCGCCTTCGAACGCCGCCGTAATGGTTAATATCATGTCGGCTCTGGCCAGTGCGTTTACCATTCTTTTCCTTTTCTGAACAATAACCCACCTGGCTAAAAAACTGATATCGCCCTCCGATGAAGTGCCGACAGGCAACCTGATAGCCATAATGGGAGCCGGACTTGTAGGTGCTCTGGGTTACGCTTTTACCGATACTTTCTGGTTTTCGGCAGTGGAGGGCGAGGTATATGCCATGTCGTCGTTTCTCACTGCACTCGTTTTCTGGGCTATCCTGAAATGGGAAAATATTGCCGACCAACCCCACTCCAACCGATGGCTGATCCTGATAGCATACCTGATCGGCCTTTCCATAGGTGTTCACCTTCTGAACCTCCTGGCTATTCCGGCTATTGTTTTTGTGTATTATTTCAAAAAATATGAAGTTACCCCGAAAGGAATTGTATGGGCATTGGCAGTTTCGGTGGCCATCCTCGGCGGGCTTATGTATGGTGTTATTCCCGGTTTTGTTAAAATTGCTTCCTGGTTCGAGCTTTTGTTTGTAAATAGTTTCGGATTGCCGTTCCATTCGGGAGCTCTGTTTTATGTAATTGCCCTTACTGCCGCTATGATCTGGGCTATCCGTTACACCGTCAGAAAAAACCTGATCGTATGGAATACCATTGCCGTTGCACTGACGGTTATCTTCATAGGATATTCATCGTTTGCCCTTATTATAATCCGTTCGGCCGCTGGGCCACCCATGGATCAGAACAGTCCGAACGATACTTTTTCGCTGCTTTCGTACCTTAACCGCGAACAGTATGGTTCGCGCCCGCTGCTTTACGGGCAATACTACAATTCACCGCTCGATCCGGCCAACCGTTACAGCCAGGGTTCGCCCTATTATACGCAGCGCGATGGCCGGTATGTAATTACCGAATACAGGGTTGTGCCCAATTACGACCCAAAATTCAAAACCCTTTTCCCGCGTATGTGGAGTTCGATGGACCCGGCGCATGCAGCAGAATACGAATCATGGGCACAGATTAAGGGAAGGCGCATCAGGCACCAGAACGAAAGGGGTGAAACCGAAACCATCGTTAAACCTACTATGGTTGAAAACCTCAGGTTCTTTTTCCGATACCAGGTAGGGCACATGTATATGCGCTATTTTATGTGGAACTTTGCCGGCAGGCAAAACGATGTTCAAAGCCATGGCGGAATACTTAACGGTAATTGGATAAGTGGGATACCCGCCGTTGACAATTTCAGGCTTGGAGATCAGAAAAACCTTCCCGAACAATTGGCCAACAATAAAGCAAAAAACAAATATTACTTCCTTCCCCTCATATTTGGATTACTGGGGATATTTTACCAGTTCAACAAAGGGAAGGAAGGCAAACAGGGATTATGGGTGGTTACCCTGCTGTTTATCCTGACCGGATTGGCCATTGTGGTTTATCTGAACCAGTATCCCCTCCAGCCGCGCGAAAGGGACTATGCTTATGCGGGGTCGTTCTATGCCTTTGCGATATGGATCGGACTTGGCGTTCTGGCGCTGTACGATGCCTTGAAGAAATTTATTCCCGATACGGTTAATGCATCGCTTGTAACACTTGTTGGGCTTTTGGCGGTTCCGGTAATATTGCTGGCCGAAAACTACGACGACCACGACCGTTCGAACCGCTACACCGCACGCGACCTCGGTGCGAATTATCTCAAAACCGTTGCCGAGCAGGGTATAATTTTCACCAATGGCGACAACGATACTTTCCCGCTTTGGTATAACCAGGATGTTGAAGGTGTGCGCCGCGATGTGCGTGTATGCAACCTGAGTTACCTGCAAACCGACTGGTATATTTCGCAGATGAAACGCAAGATGTGGGATTCGAAACCGCTGCCTTTCTCGCTCCGCGAAGAGCAATACACTCAGGGAACGCGCGATCTGGTTTACCTGCTCGACGATCCCCGGATCAGGCGCCAATCCGTTGACCTGCGCGAAGCAGTGGCCTTTGTTGCCAGCGAAAACCCCGACACCAAACTCAGGCAAGCCAACAATGCTTCGTATATCCCAAAAAAAATCATCTCTTTCCCGATCGATAAGGAAGCCGTTATCCGAAACAAGGTTGTTCGCCCACAGGATTACGATAAAATAGTGGATACCATGTATATCGACCTTCGGCATAAAGATTTCCTGCCCAAAGACGAATTCATGATTCTCGACCTGCTGGCCAACAACAATTGGGAACGTCCGATATATTTTGCCATTACCATTGGAAGCAACAAATACCTGAATCTTCAGGATTATTTCCAACTCGAAGGGTTTGCCTACAGATTGGTACCCATCAAACGCGAAACAGCCCCCAATGAGCGCATCAATTTTGGGAACGTAGCCTCAGACATCATGTACAACAACCTGATGAATGAGTTCAAATGGGGAAATATGAACGACCCGAATGTGTACATCGATGAAAATAATGCCCGGATGATGACCAACATCCGTAATAATTTCAACAGATTGGCCAGTCAGTTGGTTACCGAAGCAAAAGCATCGTCTGATTCAGCTGGCAGTAATGTTGAATTGCCGGCACAAGAGCAAAAAATCGTAGATGAAGATAAACTGGAGAAAGCCATCAGAGTGATCGAAAAAGGCTATGAACTTGTTCCTCACAGGGTTGTGCCTCATGAGTTTTTCTCGCTCGATATGATCAACACCTTATATCAGGCCGGGGCCACTGAAAAAGCAAAAGAAAAAGCCAACGAAGCCTATAAATCATTTGAAGACATGCTGAGTTATCTGTTCTCCCTCGCACCCCGTTACCGAAATTCGGGCGATGTGAACGACGAAATGCAGAAAAACCTATTCTATCTCCAGAAACTGGAAAGGATAGCCTCGGCGGCTGGAGATAATGAAACCGCAGAAAAAGCCGGGAATACACTTGAAGAGTATTACAACCGGTTTATGGGTTCGATGCAATGATAGCATCAGACCCCCGGATCCATCCACCGAAGTTCATAAGGCATTGGTTTCCCGATGCCTTATGGGTTTTAGAGGATGACCCACAAAAGGTTTATCTTACTTTCGACGACGGGCCAATTCCCGAAGCAACCCACGAAGTACTCGATATCCTAAGTGCAGAGGATGTAAAAGCTACTTTCTTCTGTGTAGGCGAAAACGTGGCGAAACACCCAAAGGTTTATCAGCGTTTAATTACCGAAGGTCATTCAACCGGAAACCATACCCATAACCATCTGCAGGGATTAAAAACCCGGAACTCAACATTTTTTGAAAACATTGATAAAGCTGCGGAATTTATCGATTCGCGGCTATTCAGGCCACCGCATGGGTTGCTAAAACCATCGCAGTATTTATACCTCAGGAAACATTACCAGATCGTGATGTGGGATATTTTAACCCTCGATTATCTGCCATCGGGGAAAGCACCCGATATGTTAAATATTGTAGCAAAATATGTTAGGCCTGGGTCGATAATTACCTTCCACGATTCGGTCAAATCCATTTCGAGGTTAAAGCAAACATTGCCGCTGGTCATTAAAATGTTAAAAGATAAAGGTTTTGAGCTTGCGGCAATTCCATGCAAATAAAATAGCCAATTAAATTTGCAGTTATGTTTTGACCGGGAAATTCAATATATGGACGGCACTGGCAGTTCGACAAATTTTATTTATAATTTTGAAAAATAATCGTGAAACTATCTGAGAGATAAAAATATAACAACATGAATGTATTGATAGTAGGATCAGGCGGCCGTGAACACGCCATCGGCTGGAAAATAAAGCAAAGCCCGAAACTCACCCAATTATTTTTTGCACCGGGAAACCCGGGCACTTCGGAACTCGGAATAAACCTCACGGTTGATATTGGGAATTTTTCCGATATTAAACGCGAAGTCCTCGAAAACGAGATCGATATGATGATTGTTGGCCCTGAAGCACCTTTGGTTGCCGGGTTGCACGATTTTTTCAGCCAGGATCCCGACCTTCAGTACGTTAAAGTTATCGGACCAAAAAAGGCTGGTGCAAGGCTTGAAGGGAGCAAGGATTTTGCAAAACAGTTTATGATGAGGCACAACATACCTACTGCACGATATGCCTCATTCAGGAAAGATACTGCCGAAGAGGGTTTCCGGTTTTTGAAAAGCCTGCAGCCTCCCTACGTGCTTAAAGCCGACGGACTGGCTGCCGGGAAAGGCGTTCTTATTCTGGACTCGCTCGAACATGCCCAGGATTCACTCTGGGAAATGCTGGTCGGAAAGTTTGGCGAGGCCAGCCGAACGGTCGTTATAGAAGAGTTTCTTTCGGGAATCGAACTTTCGGTGTTTATACTTACCGATGGTAAAGACTATCTGTTATTGCCCGAAGCTAAAGATTACAAGCGGATTGGAGAGGGCGATACCGGCCTCAATACCGGAGGAATGGGCGCTATTTCGCCTGTACCTTTTGCCGATAATTTGTTTATGGAAAAAGTTAAAACCAGGATTATTGAACCTACCCTTAAGGGTTTGCAGGACGAAAATATCGATTATTGCGGGTTTATTTTCTTTGGACTGATCAATTGCAACGGCGATCCCTTTGTAATCGAATATAATGTAAGAATGGGCGACCCCGAAACCGAAGCGGTTATTTTGCGCATTGAAAGCGATCTGCTCGAACTATTCGATGCAGCCGCCGGAAAAAAACTTTCAGAAAAAACCCTCGTTATTTCGCCGGTTACAGCAGCTACCATCATGCTTGTCTCGGGCGGATATCCGGGCGACTTTGAGAAAGGAAAAATTATCACCGGCTACGATAAAACATCAGAATGCATACTTTTTCATGCCGGAACCCGGCTCGAATTTGGCAAACTGAAAACAAACGGTGGGCGTGTTATCGCGGTGAGTGCAACCGGGAACAACATGGCTGAAGCCCTGCAGAAAGCCAGGGAAAATGCAGCGGTAGTCGATTTCGAAGGAAAATATTTCCGCAACGATATTGGTTTTGATCTGACATAATGCTATATCGTTTCATAAAATCGAACTGGTTTTTTGGGTATGTCCTGCTTCCGGTTTTGGCAGCAGCAATTTGGTTTACCCAATTGGCTTCGCCTATGGTTTTCGATTTTTATGAAGGTGAAAACGAAATGATTTTGTTTCATCCGCTTTATGGGTTACTAAAAGAAAATCCATTCGTGTTGGTGCTGGCAGGCCTATTGTTGCTGATTTTTGCAGCAGTGCTCATACAACGTATCAATGTTGAATATGGTTTTTTCAGGATCAGGTCATTGCTTCCGGGGATTTTATTTATTTTAATCTCAAGCGGATTTAACGAGCTTCGCATATTACACCCTGTTCATGTTGCGTCCATATTTTATCTGTTGGCAACGTATCGGTTGTTTAATGCATTCGATTTGAGAAAACCGTTCAGTCAGGTATTCGATGCATGTTTCTTATTAAGCATTGGCTCATTGTTCTATGTTAACCTGATTGTACTTTTACCAGCTTTCATAGCAGGCGCCCTGATTTTAGGCCGCGAGACCCGATGGCGGGAAATCCTGATTTCGATCATGGGATTCGCAATCCCATGGGTTTTTGTATTTTCAATATATTTTCTTTTCGACAATACCCCCAGCCTGATCAACCTTCTGAAATCAAATTTCGTAAACCAAAACGACCGTTTGGCAGAAAATATCCCCGAGCTTGTTTTTCTTGGGTTTATGCTTTTGCTTACCCTAATCGGCAGCTATCTGATCATAGTACAATACGATGAAAAGAAAGTCAGCATTCGACAATATTTTCTGGTTTTTTTTCTGATGTTTGTTTCCCTGATTCTATCCTTTTTTCTGGTACCGGCCGTTTCGACAGAAGTTTTTACGGTAGCGGCAATACCGGTAACTTTTTTGCTTTCAAACCTTTTGCTTTCAATAAACCGCAATATCTGGGGCGAAATAATTATCTATCTGCTTATCGGATTTAATGTCGTACTGCAGTTTTTTTAAACTATTAATTTTACAGAAGGTTGAAATTCGCTGGTCAGTTTTAAGATAGAGTTTTCAATCGGTTATTTTTCGACAATAATGAAAATATCTTCATCGGGTTTTGCCATGAAAAATTGTTCACGGGCATATT
>CAZMDP010000003.1:0-19068 GCA_964565015.1 uncultured Prolixibacteraceae bacterium
ATCGCACAGGCCTTTGCCGAAAATATTTATGAACTTGCACATCTTCGCAGCAATTGGAGTGTTGGCTATGCCGTATCGCTTAAAAGTGAGGTGTTGAACCTCATCGATAGCTACTTTTCGGATGAGCTGAAAAACCTGCACCCTGAAAAAATAAACGAATGGCGCGAATTACTTATATCGGCGCTTACCGATCTTGCGATTATCCGCGCCAGTGTAAAAGTCGATTTTAAAAGCGATAAAGAGTTTATCAAAGATTTCTTTTTAAAAACCGGATATACGCAATATTTCAGCGATGCAAAAAACGGCGATCATATAAGCATGTACAAATTCATCAAAACATTTGCCGAAAACATTACTCCTGAAACCATCGATAAGATAACCGGCAATGGTTTAAATAAAAACATCGTGATAAGGGTAATTGAAAATTCCCGGTTGCTCGATGCTTTCAAGCAATGTTTTGAAATGATAACTGATCCTGATATGGTTCATAATGAAGGTCAAATAAAACTCGAAAACATCTACAACCAGATCCAGGATATAAGCAGGATAGCAACAGCCTATTATTATTTTGATCCGGTAAAACGCGAATCGTTCAATTTTTTCAAAGCATTGAGAAAGTTACAAGGTTGACAACTTATTTCTGAATCGTTAAAAGGCCCGGATCCATTGTATGATCCGGGATTTTTTTTGTAGTAACAATTTGTAAAAAATCGATAACCCGTCAAATGAACTATTTTCTAAAAAAACATTTTATGGTATGAAATTATTTAATTGGATAGATATTTATATATTTACAATGTTATTAATAGTATAACTGAGAAAAAGGAGGTATTTTGATTTTTACATCGGAAAAAATAGCAGGCCAGGAAGATTTTGCCGAAAAAAAATGTCTGTTTTGTAAAGACGACTGCTGTGTATCATGTTTCGGGAGAGATGGCGGAGCCCTGTTCAGGAGATTATCGAAATCCGAACTCGAGTTTTTGGTTGGCAATAAATACAACGTAAGGTACAAAAGAGGGGAAACCATCCTTAAGCAGAATACCATATCGTCGAACATTGTATGTCTTCGTAAAGGAATTGCCAAAATTTATGTAGAGGGAACAAAAGATAAAAACATTATACTGAAAGTTGTAAAAGATACCGGCATCATTACTTCAGGTGCCCTCCTTAACGACAGCATAAGGCCTTTTACGGTTGCAGCGGTTACCGATGTTGAATGTTGTTTTATCAATTCCGAAAATGTCCTTCAATTGTTTACCAGAAACAATGAATTTGCCCTTTCATTGATGGAGCAGCACCACGAAATGTGCCACCACATGTTTAATACTTTGGTTAACCTTACCATGAAATACATGCCCGGCAGGGTAGCCGATACATTGTTGTACCTGAAGAATACAATTTTCCAAAGTAACCCCTTTATGATGCCTTTTAGCCGGCAGGAACTGGCAGAAATGTCGGCCATGACAAAAGAGAGTTTTGTCCGTATTTTAACGGAATTTAAAGCTTCAGGATTGGTGAAACTCGAAGGAAAAATGATGGAAGTTCTTGATGAAGAAACACTTATTTCAATCAGTAAAAATGGTTAATTGATATATATCAATTAATAAAATGACAAATAATCCTAAAACATTTGATATTAATCCCACTAAACATTTCCATATATCATTCTGAAATTGTAGGAGTTATAATTTCGTAACTCTATTTTTGAAATCGACATTTGTACCAATGTTTACGAATGAAAAAAAAAGTGTAATTATGAATTTTAACAAACCTAATCTGTTGGTTATGGAATCAAAGAATTTAGTAAGATTTTTCTTTCTCTTGATGTTTGGGGTGCTGATAATTTTTGCGTCGTGTGTTAAAGAAGGCCCAATGGGTTTACCCGGACTTGACGGAAAAGATGGCACAAACGGGAAGGATGGGAAAGATGGTTTGGATGGAACTGCATCGTGTGTTGCCTGTCACAATAAAACCGTTAAAGCCCTCGCCGAAGCACAGTTTGCAGTTTCGGCTCACGGAACTATGCCCAATAAACAAACCGGAGCAGGTTGCGTAGCCTGTCATTCGGCCGAAGGATTTGTTGAGTCTCTCACAAATACAAGCACAAAAACATTTACGGCTTTAACCACTGCTTCGGCCTTAAGGTGCGAATCATGCCACACTTCTCATCAGACGTTCGATTTCAAAAATGATGGGCCTGATTACGCTCTTCGTACAACCGCCCCTGTTAAATTGTTTATGGATCAGACCATAACCATTAACCTTGGGCATTCTAATTTATGTGTGAATTGCCATCAACCACGCTCAACAAAGCCCGCTGCAAATGCCGAAGGCAATTTTGTTGTGGCAAATAACCGGTTTGGTCCGCATTATGGAACGCAAGCTGTCGTTCTCGAAGGATTATGGGGTTACCATCATGCTCAGGGTTCTACCGCCATTCCGGGAGTAGGTACACATGCCCACCGCAGGAATGCAACCTGTACCTCGTGCCATATGCACGACGGACCCGGAACATCAGGAGGCCATTCCTGGAAAGTTGGTCCCGAAGCCTGTAAATCGTGCCATAGCAATATAACCACAAAAGAAGCCATTACCGCATCTAAATCGGAATTCTATGCTTTATTTAACCAATTGGGCGAAAAACTTTTGCAGAAGGGTGCCCTGAGGACAACTGCCTCCGGAAGCCTTGAGCCGAACCCTGGTACTTATCCGATTGATGTAGCCGGTGCATTGTTCAACTATCGTTTGCTTTATGGCGACCATAGTGGCGGAATCCACAATCCGGCTTATTCAAAAGCATTGCTCCGTAATTCAATTGAAGCGCTCGACAGGTTATGAAAAAATCAATCCGTTTACTACTTGCATCGCTGCTGGTTGTTTTGGCCACTGGTTGCATTTACGACTGGGTAGTTCCCGAAGAAGTACCTGAAGTTCCGGTTGGTGTCGAAATCAGTTTTGCCGATCAGATTCTGCCGATTTTCACCACAGGTAATAATTGCACATCGTGTCACCGTTCGGGCGGTACCCCTCCCGATCTGACAGCGGCAAATGCCTATAGCCAGATAAATACGGCAAAATACATAAACAGGTCAACTCCTGCCGAAAGCGGTATTTATAAAGTGCCAGCACCGTCATCAACAACACACAGGCATAAAGTATATACGGCACAACAGGCTGCACTTATACTGGCCTGGATTGAGCAGGGGGCTAAAAATAACTAACTCATTAACTAATAGTAGTTGTATGAATAAATTGATATCAATTATATTGTTCTGTATCATCGTTGTGTCATCGGTACATGCACAGGATGAAAGCGATGCAGCACCTGCAAGGCAAAAACCGCGTCCGGTCAGATCGCCATGGTCAAGTGGTGTGATTATCGATAACCAGACTTCTTTTATCTATCCCGAAAAAACCCTTGAGTTTGTTATTCAGCATAAGTTTGGAAGCATTGAGAATGGCCGTTCCGACCTGTTTGGGTTATATGCTCCGGCACATGATATCCGCCTCGGGCTTAATTATGTGTTGTTTAAGAATTTCCAGGCAGGGTGGGGGATTAGCAAGAAAAACATGTACAATGATTTTAATGCAAAATGGACTATTTTCGAACAGACCCGCGAGGAGACTATGCCCGTATCGGTTACCCTTTTCGGCAATTTTGCCATTGATGGACGAAGCAAAGAATTATACGAATCGCGCCGCTATAACCATTCATCGGATCCGTATCATCCGTTGACCACTTATTCTTATCGGCCGTCGCAAAGGATTTCATACTTTTCTCAACTGATTATAGGACGAAAGTTCAACGATTGGCTCAGTTTGCAGGCAGCTGCAAGTTTTACCCATTATAATCTTTCTGAGCGGGGCATCGATCATGATAAAATTGGCGCACATTTTGCCGGGCGAATAAAATTCTCGCCGCAGAGCGCTATACTGTTCAACTACGATATTCCGTTAAAAATAAAAGAGATATCAGAGCACCGTGAATTTATCAATCATCCCTATCCGAATTTAGCATTAGGTTGGGAGGTTTCTACCAGCACCCATGCCTTTCAGATGTATCTGGGATCGGCAGGAAGTATTATTCCACAGGAAAATATGCTGTACAACCAGAACAACTGGAAAGATGGAGGCCTGGCAGTTGGGTTTGTAATAACACGGCTTTGGAATTTTTAGTAACATTTAATTTTTATATCATGAAAACGAAAAATTTGATTGTTATTCTGACGTCAATATTTCTTGGTGTTGTATTGATGTCGTTTATTTCTATGCAGGAACAGAAAAAAGGTGGACCCTGGAACATCCCTGCTGAATATAAAAACAAGGTGAACCCGCATAAGGGCGACGCAAGCCTCGAACGTCTGGGGAAAGCCGCTTGGGCAAAACATTGCCGTTCGTGCCATGGTAATATGGGCTTGGGCGATGGGCCGAAAGCTGCCAGCCTGAAAACCCATCCGGGCAACTTTAAGGATGCAAAATTCCAGGCACAGACCGATGGTGAGATTTATTATCAATCGTTTGTGGGCCGCGATGAAATGCCCAATTTCGAAAAGAAAATTACCGATGAGGAAGAAAGATGGGCAATCGTGAACCTCATCAGAACAATGAAGTAATTTATTTTTAGCTAACAAGGGCGTATATCGAACGATATACGCCCTTTATTACACCTAAGGATATGAAAATCAGATTCTTTTCACTATTTCTGTTTTTATTGATGGCCACAAGCTTCGATACACTCTCTGGCCAGGATGTGGTTATGCGGTCGGATAACCACAATTGTTTGAATTGCCATAGCCGGCAAACATTTACCATGTTTAACGATTGGACCGGACAGGAAGAAAGAAGGTTAATGAATCCTTACCACATTATCGATACAGTACTATACCTGAATGGGGTTCACCGTACGTTTGCCTGTATCGATTGCCATTCGATGGAATATGAAACTTACCCGCATTTACGCGAATTAAAACTCGAACCGCTGGCAACTTGTATCGACTGTCACGGTGGAGACCCACACTACGAAAAATATCAGTTCGACCGTATTGATGAAGAATTTCAGAAAAGTGTCCATTTTTTAAAAGGCGGCGAACATTTTACCTGTAACAAATGTCACAACCAGCATTATTACCGAACCATAGCCCGCACAAGTACAAACGTTTCCGATATCGTTTCGGCCGATAACCAGATGTGCCTTTCGTGCCACACCGATGCAGCAAGGTACAGGTTAACTTCAGTGCACGAATTTCCGGTGTTCAGGGAAGTTCACTCATGGCTGCCCAATCACGAACTGCATTTCAGAAGCGTGAGATGTATCGATTGTCATACCGAAGTAGATAACGAGTTGATTATATCGCACAATATTCTTCCCAAAGAGCAGGCAGTTAAGAATTGTTCCGAATGCCATTCGGCAAACTCGTTGCTGCAGGCATCGCTTTATCGTTACGAAAACATACAACAGAGGCAGACTAATGGGGTTTTTGCTTCCATCCTGCTCGAACAACCTTATATCATCGGTGCCAATCAGGTGCCGTTATTTAAATACCTTAGTGTAGGATTGCTGATTGCAACCATATTGGGTATTCTAATTCATGCAACTGTACGAATAATTCTGAAAAAGTAATCCGTTATGACAACAAGGAAAATATATCTATACCCTTTGTGGTTACGTATCTGGCACGTAATTAACGGGCTCGGCATTGTAATTCTGATTATTACCGGTTTCATTATGCATTGGGGCATACATGGCTCTTTCATCGATTTTTATTTCGCCGTAAATCTGCATAATATAACCGGAATACTGGTTTCGATCAGTTACATTTTCTTTTTTGTGGGTAATATAGTTTTTTACAACAGCAGGTATTACCGTTTAAAAATCAAAGGGTGGCATAAAAGAATTGCCCGGCAGGCGCAATATTATGTGAAAGGTTATTTTAAAGGTGAGCAACCACCTTTTCCGGTTTCCGAAAAAAGAAAATTCAATCCGTTGCAAAAGTATTCCTATTTTTATGTTATGTACCTCATTCTGCCTTTAATAACGTTTACGGGAATTGGCTTGCTATATCCTGAATTGATTATCGAAGAAATTTATGGCTACAATGGTGTTTTCGTAACAGCAATGGTTCATGCAGGGCTTGGGTTTCTTATTTTCCTTTTTCTGATCATTCACATATACGCTGCTTCGATTGGAAAAACACCCTGGCAGAATTACAAAAGCATTGTTAGCGGATGGCACGATGCCCACGATATAAAAGAGGCTGAGCAGGCCGGACCTTAGTCTCCTTTTACACCTCAGGGGGCATGATTTGGAAGATAACAACAATAGAATATGAAACTACCTGAATCATCGAAAAACCTGACCTCGGTCTTTGGTGCGGGTCTGGCAATTTTCAGCCTCCTGATTATTATCTTCTTATTCCTGTTGAATATGGTATTCGATAAGGGCAGTTCTTATCTTGGTATCTATATTTACATCATCCTTCCTGTGTTTCTGGTTATTGGCCTCCTGCTCATACCCATTGGTATGCTCATACACCGGAAAAAAGCAAGTACGGCTGCCGATAAAGGAGAATTGCATGAATGGCCGCTTATCGATTTTAATGAAAGGGGTGTTAGAAATGCTACGGCAATATTTCTTATTGGAACCCTGATTTTTATTCTTCTTTCGGCAATTGGCAGTTACGAGGCTTTTCATTATACCGAATCGGTTGAATTTTGCGGTAAAATTTGCCATAAGGTTATGGAGCCCGAATTTGTAGCGTACCATCAATCGTCGCACGAAAGGGTTAAGTGTGTCGAATGTCATGTTGGAAGTGGTGCTAATTGGTATGTAAGGAGCAAACTATCGGGGCTTTACCAGGTATATTCAGTAACATTCAACAAATATTCAAGGCCGATCGAAACGCCAATCCACAACCTTCGTCCGGCGCGCGAAACCTGCGAAGAGTGCCACTGGCCCGAGAAGTTTTACGACCGGAAATTAAAAATGAAACGCTCGTACCTTGCCGACGAAGAAAATACAGAATGGGACATTCAGATGCTCATGAAAACAAGTGCAACCTACAATGCATTTGGATTGCAGGAAGGAATACACTGGCATATAAATCCCGAAGTTAAAATTGAATACATTGCAGGTTCGAAAGACCTTGAATCCCTCCCATGGGTAAGATATACAAATTTGCGCACAGGCGAGGTGAGAACCTACATTGATACCGAATTTGAGGATAACGGTGTTGTTTGGGATGAGTCAAAAACAAAGGTTATGGATTGCATTGATTGCCATAACCGTCCATCGCATAATTATCTTCCCCCTCAAAGTTTTATCGACGAAGCCATTACTGCAGGGCGCATTTCGCGTGAAATCCCCGATATTAAAATGGCAATTATGCAGGTATTATCGCAGGATTTTGAATCGAAAGACACAGCATTTGCTCAGATTGAATTTCAGATAAAAGATTATTACGAACTCTTGTACCCCCATATTCCTGAAGAAAAACCGGAACTGCTCGATAAGGCTATCGCCGCCGTTAAAGAAGGTTACAGCCGGAACATATTTCCTTATATGCGGGTAAAGTGGAGCGCCTACCCGAACCATATCGGGCATCTCGAAACTCAGGGATGCTATCGTTGCCATAACGACCGGCACCGCTCTTCGACCGGAAAGGTTATATCGAGAGATTGCAATTTATGCCACGAAATTACGGCGCAGGGTATTCCAGGGCAAATGGAATATGCATCGGGCGGACAGAACCTTGAGTTTCAGCATCCAATCGATATTGGCGATACCTGGAAGACCACACTTTGCTCCGATTGCCATTTCAATTTATATTGAGATACCGCTGTTTACTTTGTTTGAATAAAGAAAACCTTATTAATCCTTTATAATTTTATAATTCCTATCTGGATACTCATTTTTGCTTCATTGGTATCTGGTTTCATTATAAAACTTTTCTTTGTACTGAAATTTCAGATAACTATATGACAGAGTATATCGATCTTTTGAAACAGCTTATTTCAACACCTTCTATCAGCCGGAATGAGAAAGATGCAGCCATCCTTATCCGTAATTTTTTAAGTAAGAAACGTGTTTTTTTTAAAGAAAAACTCAACAATACCTGGGCCGCAAGCCGTCATTTCGATATAAATAAGCCCACTATTCTGCTCAATTCCCATATCGATACGGTAAAACCTGTTACTGATTGGACTTACGATCCTTTTGCGGCTACCGAAGAAGGTGACAGTATAACCGGTTTGGGAAGTAATGATGCTGGTGGGCCTTTGGTATCGTTACTTGCAACATTCCTCCATTTTTATGATCGCCCCAATTTGTCGTATAATCTGATTTTTGCGGCAACTGCCGAAGAAGAGAATTCAGGAGCCGATGGTTTCGAGGCCATAAAGCCCGAATTGCCTCCTATTGCATTTGCCATTGTGGGCGAACCCACAAAAATGGAACTTGCCATAGCAGAAAAGGGATTGCTGGTTCTCGATTGTTATGCCCATGGAAAATCGGGACATGCCGCGCGCAATGAAGGCGTTAATGCCCTTTACAAAGCAATGGACGATATTAACAAGTTAAGGGAATTGGCTTTTGAAAAAGTTTCGGATACTTTAGGCCCTGTAAAGATTACTGTTACCCAGATTGAAGCCGGAAGCCAGCATAATGTTATACCCGATATCTGCCATTTTGTAGTTGATGTTCGTACCAATGAGTTCTATTCCAATCAAAAAGCTTTCGAAATTATTTCCGGCTTAATACATTCGGAAGTAAAGCCACGCTCTTTCAGGCTTAACAGTTCGGGTATTCCTGAATCGCATCCATATGCTGTAAAAGCAAAACAACTGGGGATACGTTGTTTTGGATCACCAACAACATCCGATCAGGCTATAATGCCCTGGCCTTCGGTAAAAATTGGCCCGGGCGACTCGGCCCGCTCGCATACTGCCGATGAATACATCCTGAAAAGCGAAATAACCGATGGTATCGAAAAACATATTCTTTTGCTCGAAGGCCTGAGTTTGTAATTATTTGGCGATTTATATAAGTCAATTGAAAAACCATTAAAAAATGCTATTATGAAAACAATTTCTGTCTGTCTTTTTGCAATGGTGCTTTTTTTGAACTGCCAAAGCCAGACTTTAACGGGTAATTTCACCGGTGATCTGGTTTTTCAGCAGGAAGATAAAGAAATTGCACACCGCATAATTTCCCGATTTGAAAACGATCGAAAACTTCTGACAGGTGAATTGATGATTAAGATTGCTGAATCGATGCTGGGAACACCTTATGTTGCCCATACCCTCGAAACAGATGCCAGCGAAAAAATGGTGGTTAACCTGCGTGAAATGGATTGTACAACATTTGCCGAAAATCTTCTTGCCCTGGCACGAACAATCAAATCGGAAAAGCGTGATTTTGAAGCCTTTGTTGCTGAAATGGAGAAGATAAGGTACAGAGGGGGGGTAAGAAATGGCTATTTATCGAGGCTGCACTATTTCAGCGAATGGATATACGATAACGAAATGAAAGGAATTATTAAGGACATTGCCGGTGAAACAGCAGGTATTTCATATCCCGTCAGATTATCGTTTATGAGCCAGCACCCGCAGAGCTACAAAGTATTAAAGGATAACCCTGGTTTTATAGATGAGCTCATCAAAATAGAAACAAAAATTTCGGGAATCAAAGCCTGGTATATACCTAAAGGCGAAGTTGTAAAATATGAAAGCCAATTTAAGGATGGCGACATTCTGGCTTTGACCACCAATATTGATGGGCTCGACGTAACCCATGTAGGACTGGTGATCTGGAAAAATGGAAAGGTTAGGATGATCCATGCCAGTTCGAAAGAGATGAAAGTGGTAATTACCGATGAAACTCTTGGTGAATACTTAAAAGGAAGTAAAATAACCACGGGGATAATGGTTGCCAGGCCATTATAATCAAATCCATATATTAGGGAAAAAAGAAACGGGGCGGCTGGTTTAACCAACTGTCCCGTTCCCTTTTTTGGTTACCGGTTAATTATTCCGGTTTTACTTTCGAAGCGGCAATAGGCAAATCACCATCGGGTGTGCTGGCTTTACCTGTTAATTTGTCACCATCAACTTTAATGGTAATCGGAATATAGCCATACTCAGTTTCGACCCCGAATTTATATTCACCTTCGGCATATACCAGGTTCTTTACCTGAATCGAAAAGCCTTCAAGTTTAACCTTTCCCGCAGGTTTTCCCTCTTTCATGGTAAATACCATTTGTCCTTTGTCGTAACCTTCGGGTGCGTATTCTACTTTATAGTTCCAGGTACCGATAAGTTTTTCGAATTCGTTTGCCGATACCCAACCAGCAACTAAAAACAATGCAATAAAAAACACTAGTCTTTTCATCGTTATCAGATTTAAGTTTCTGGTATAAAAATGCAAAATTTTCCGAAATTTCCAAATTTCTCACCTTGGTAAGACCGGTGAATTAGAAAATATCCCGCATTTTTTCAAAAAAACTTTTCTCCGATTCAGTAGGCCCCGAAGAGAAATTGATCGATTCCTGCAGTTTTTCCAATGTTTTCCTTTCTTCAGATGTGAGTTTCTGAGGAATCCATACATGGACTTTTACCAACATATCGCCTTTACCGTAGCCGTTAACATCGGGTAGCCCTTTGCCCCTGAGGCGCAGGATCTTTTCCGGCTGTGTACCGGGTTCAATCTTTACTTTTACTTTGCCATCGATGGTTGGTATTTCGGCAGTTGTACCAAGGGTGATCTGGGGAAATGACAGGTACAGGTTATAAATGAGGTTATTGTTGTCCCTGATCAGTTCGGGATGTTCCTCTTCTTCGATAAGTACCAGCAAATCGCCGTTGATTCCCCCTCTTCGACCTGTGTTCCCTTTTCCCGAAACGTTGAGTTGCATACCTTCGCCTACGCCTGCCGGAATTTTAATGGAGATTACCTCTTCGTCTCTTACAACACCTTCGCCATTACAATGAACACATTTGTTGGTAATGGTCTGGCCTTCGCCTTGACATGTCGGACAGGTCGATGTGGTCTGCATCTGCCCAAGAAGGGTGTTGGCAATACGCGTAACATGCCCGGTGCCCCTGCAACTGCTACAGGTTGTATAGGATGAACCGTCTTTGGCACCTGTTCCGTTGCAATGGGTACAGGCTACATATTTTTTTACCTTGATCTTTTTCTCAACTCCGGTGGCTATCTCTTTGAGCGAAAGCTTTACTTTAACACGAAGGTCCGATCCCCGGTTGACGCGCCGCGATCTGCTGCCGCCCCTTGTACTTCCAAATCCGCTGAAACCGCCGAAACCTCCGAAGCCGCCAAATGCATCGCCAAAAACGTCGCCAAACATCGAGAAAATATCGTCCATCGACATGCTTCCGCCACTAAAACCCGAAGACCCGCCAACACCGGCATGTCCAAACTGGTCGTAGCGCTGTTTCTTTTCCGGATTACTCAGCACTTCGTAAGCTTCGGCAGCTTCTTTAAACTTTTCCTCAGCTTCTTTATCTCCGGGGTTTTTATCCGGATGGTATTGAATGGCTTTTTTCCGGTAAGCTTTTTTTATTTCTTCAGGTGTAGCGTTCTTGCTAACTTCAAGTATTTCGTAATAATCTCTTTTGGTCATTCTGAAAGCATTATTCACCTATTACAACTTTTGCATATCGGATTACCTTACCGTTGAGCAGGTATCCTTTCTGTACCACATCTACCACTTTACCTTTCATTTCTTCCGTTGGTGCCGGAATTTTGGTGATGGCATCGTGCAAATCAACATCAAAATCCTTCCCCAGAGCATCGATCTCAGATACCTGGTTTATTTTCAGGAAATCTTTGAATTTATTGAAAATAAGCATGAAACCTATTTTTGCAGGATCGTCTTCGGGTACTTCGGTCATGGTACTCAATGCCCGGTCAAAATCGTCAATTATGGGCAGAATATTGATTAATACCGACTCTCCACCCGATTTTATGAGTTCAGCTTTTTCCTTTAAGGTGCGTTTTCTGAAATTGTCAAATTCGGCTTGTAAACGCAGGTGCCTGTCGTTTATTTCTGCCAGTTTGTTACCTAACTCTTCAATAATTTCGGTGTGCTTATCTTTTTTTACTTTTTTTCCCATTTTCGATTTGCGGTTTTCTTCATTCGATGTATCAACACCTTGATTATCATCGGTTTTATTAATATTTTCCTGTTCCTCTGTAACCAGGTTTTTATCTGTATTTTCCGATTCTGTTTTTATTTTCTCGTCTGTCATTTTTGTTCACTTTATGGTTTGCGCAATCTGCTTGTCAAATATGTTGCCAACCCAGAATAAAAGACAATTTGACATCTTCGGATCAAAAAAAGATGTCAAATTGAATGGATGGCCAAATTTTAGGCACATCAAATTTTTTTAATTTATATCCTGTGGGAATTATTTCAGATATTTTTCGAGAGTTGCCTCCAGTGCAGGGCCTCTGAGGTCTTTTGCGATAATGATTCCATTTCCATCAATCAGAAAATTCGATGGAATGGAACGAACCCCATAAATAGCGGCATGTTTACTGTACCAGCCTTTAAGGTCGCTCACATGATAAGGCCAATCAAGTCTGTCGGTTTCAATACCTTTTTTCCAGGCTGTTTCATCCCGGTCGAGTGAGACATTGAACACCACAAAGCCTTTACCATTCACAAACCTTTTGTCTTTGTATTTATTGTAAGCCGCAACAACAGCGGGGTTCTCGCGTCTGCAAGGTCCGCACCACGACGCCCAGAAATCGATGAGAACCAACTTGCCCTTTGTGTCAGAAAGTTTGATCGGTTTTCCGTTGACCGATTTTTCTACTATTTCGGGCGCTTTGTTGCCGATTGCTGTCCCTAATTCGGGTTTGGCAGGTTGCGGGTAACCTGTTAAAAAGGTTACGGCCAACACCACAATGATTAATAAAGCCTTCTTCATATTCTGGAAATTATGCGACTGCTAATGTAAACATTTTTTATTGTGTTTGGTTTGTTTGTAGTTTGTTATAAACGTGTAATTTTTGCTCCTATCTGGTTGAGCCTCTGGTCAATGTTTTCATAACCCCGGTCAATCTGGTCGATGTTGTCGATTATGCTTGTTCCCTTGGCCGACATGGCAGCAATTAGCAATGCTATTCCTGCCCTTATATCGGGCGAAGTCATCCGGGTTGCCCTGAGCGGATGTTCACGGTTTTGACCTATGACTGTTGCACGGTGCGGATCACACAGAATAATCTGTGCTCCCATATCAATCAGTTTATCAACAAAAAACAACCTGCTTTCGAACATTTTCTGATGAATTAGCACACTTCCTTTAGCTTGTGTGGCTACTACAAGGAAAACACTCAACAGGTCGGGTGTCAAACCTGGCCAGGGAGCGTCGGCAATGGTCATAATCGAACCATCGATGTAACTCTCTATCTCGTAATGGTCATTTTCAGGAATGTGGATGTCGTCACCTGTCAGGTTCATCCGTATTCCAAGTCGCCTGAAACTCTCCGGAATTATGCCAAGGTGCTCAATTCCTGCATGCTTAATAATTATATCGGAAGCTGTCATGGCAGCCAATCCAATAAAACTACCCACCTCAATCATATCGGGGAGTATGGTATGCTCACATCCTTTCAGTTGGCCGACACCGGTTATGGTAATCAGGTTCGAGCCAATGCCTTCGATTTTTGCACCCATTGAAACCAGCATTCGGCAAAGCTGTTGAACATAGGGTTCGCAGGCAGCATTGTAAATGGTAGTGGTCCCTTCGGCAAGGGTAGCCGCCATGATGATATTGGCTGTTCCGGTTACCGAGGCCTCATCCAGAAGCATATAGGAACCTTTCAGCTTTTTTGAAAATACTTCAAAGCATTTTCTTTCCTGATCGAAAGTGAAAGTTGCCCCTAATTTTTCAAAACCCAGAAAATGGGTGTCAACCCTTCGCCTTCCGATTTTATCGCCGCCAGGCTGTGGAATAAAACCTATCCCAAAACGGGCCAGAAGGGGGCCTACAATCATTATTGATCCGCGTAATGAGGCAGCTTGTCCATAAAAATCGGGATTTTTCAATAAATCGGGGTGTACGCCCGAAGCGTTGAAAGAATATTCTCCCTTGTTTAACCGCGTGATTCTGACACCAATTGTTTTGAGCAATTCGATGAGAATCAACACATCCCTGATTTCGGGGACATTACGAATGATGACATCCTTACTGGTCAGCAGAGTAGCACAGATGACCTGTAAAGCTTCATTTTTTGCCCCCTGTGGTTCGAGAATCCCTGAAAGCCTGTGGCCACCCTCAACCGAAAATGTTGCCATAAATTATTAATGGTGTTTTTTCTGGTTACCCTTCTTTTGGCCTTTCTGTTTTTGGTATTGCTGCTGCTGTTTGGCAGGGGTCACTTTTACATCGGCCAGTTCGATGCCATTTACTTTTAGTAATCCTCTCGACATATTGGCCAAATCTTCCAAAATCAGGGTATCGTCAACCGAATCTTTGTTCCAGGTGAGATACGATTTTTTCATGTGATTGGCAATCTGGTATATTAAAATATCTTTTTCAGGCCCATCTTCGTATTCCATTGCCTTTTTAATCATCAGCTCGATGGTTTTTCCATAATACCGGTATTTCAGGTTACTTTGCAGGTAAGGAACCCTTTTGGGTTTTTCGGTAAGGATTTCCTTGGATGGGGGATCGTAAGGATAGTCGATGTCGAGTTTAAAATCGGCCATAATTGCCAGATGGTCCCATAGTTTATGTTTGAAATCGGGCACGTCCCTGAGGTAAGGATGAAGATTGCCCATCATATCAACTATGGTTCTGGCCGCGCGGTTTCTTGTTTCCCTGTCTTCAATCTGCAGAAGCAGGTCAACCATGTTCTGAACATTTCGTCCGTATTCCGGTAGAGCCAGTTTTTTCCGGCTGGTATTGTAGTCTTTTGAATCTGCTTTCATATTTTAATGTTTTTCCGTTTCTCTGCATGGGTTTAACACCTGCAAAGGTAGTGATTTACAGTATTTATGCAACAAATATAAAAGATTTAAGGCGAAGTGACATGTAAAAACGGTTTTTCATCGGTTTATTATTTTCAATTTGGCAAAACGAAGGAGTAATTGTTTCTGCCCGAAACTATGAAAGAATATCGTAGCCTTGATATCCGGGGCAATTCCTTCTACCTGTAAAACCTTACCAACTCCAAACCTCTGATGTTCGACTTTCAGCCCGGGAATAATTTTCGAAGGGTCATCGCCTTCATAATCAGCGGCTTTTTTTGCCATTTCGTTTATTCGTGTCAGTTTTTGGCTCAGGTTGTTTTTCAGTAAGGGTGAAATATCTTTCGGAGGCTCTGAATCAGTTTTTTCCCTGTTCTGCATCCGGTTTTCCCACAAATGGGGGTGATCGTTCTTTGTAATACCCGAACCTGATGAAATAGAATGTTCCAGAAAAGAAGGATCAATTTCGGAGAGAAATGAACTTGGCCTGCAAAATTCGAGCTTGCCCCATTTATATCGTTGCCCGGCATGCGACAAATATACTTGCTGTTGGGCACGGGTTATGGCTACATAAAAGAGCCTCCGTTCTTCTTCGAGCGCTTCGCGTGGAATAAACCTGGCCCCCGATTGGTTACTTGGGAACAGGTTCTCTTCAAGGCCAACCACAAATACAATTTTAAACTCCAATCCTTTAGCCGAATGAACGGTCATCAGGGTAACCTTGTTCCGGTCTTCTTCCTTTTCATTATCCTGATCGGTCAACAGGGCAACATCCTGAAGGTAATCGCCAAGTTGCCCGGGACGACCTTCTTCACGCGCCGAAACAGTAAATTCCTGAATTGCATTCAACATTTCCTCAATATTCTGATAACGACTTAACCCTTCGGGCGATTGGTCGTTATATAAATCTTTCAGGATTCCTGTTTGCTGCGCAACTTTTCGGGCAAGGTCGAACGCTTCCATCTGGCTTGCGTCTTTTCTGAAATCTTCGATTGTTTCCTGAAATCCCTTTAGTTTTTCGATAGTGCCCTTGTTCAATCCTGCAGGATTATGCCCGGGCAGGCGCAATATTGCTTCATAAATATCGATATCTTCTTCGAGCGCCGATTTTTCGAGCTTTGAAAGGGTAGTCTGACCAATTCCCCTGGCCGGGTAATTGATAACCCGCTTCAGGGCTTCGTTATCGGCCGGATTTATTATCAACCTGAAATAGGCCAGAATGTCCTTTATTTCTTTCCTCTGGTAAAACGAGAGGCCACCATATATTTTATAAGGTATATTTCTTTTTCGCAATGCCTCTTCGAAAATCCTCGATTGGGCATTGGTACGGTATAGTATGGCATAGTCGGAATATTGAAAATGGTCACGTAATTGTGTTTCGGCAATAGTATGTGCAACTATATATCCTTCTTCATTGTCGGTAAGCGATTCGATGATTTTTAACTTAGCACCAGTTTCCTTTTCCGAAAAAACCGTTTTTCGCAACTGCCTCTGATTGTGGACTATAACACTGTTGGCGGCATTTACGATGTTTTGTGTCGAACGGTAGTTTTGCTCCAGTTTAAATATTTTGTGTTCGGGGTAATCTTTCTGGAAATTCAGGATATTCTCAATTCGTGCACCTCTGAATGAATAAATACTTTGAGCATCGTCGCCAACCACACAAATATTATTGTGTATTTCGGCAAGTTTCTTTATAATCAGATACTGGGCATAATTGGTATCCTGGTACTCGTCAACCAGCACGTAATCAAATTTTTGCTGATATTTTTCAAGGATTTCCGGATGATCGCGAAACAAAATATTGGTTTTCAGAAGAAGGTCATCGAAATCCATTGCGTTGCTCAACTTGCAGCGTTTCACATATTCGCGGTAAATTTCGCTGATCCGGGGCATCTGAATACTGCGGTCGAACTCTTTAATTTCAGGTGTTTCGGCATAAACCTGCGGGGTTATCAGGTTATTTTTTGCCATCGAAATCCGGCTTGCAACAACTCCCGGTTTGTATATCTTATCGTCAAGCTGAAAATCTTTTATAACAGTTTTGATTAGGCTTTTCGAGTCGGTTGCATCGTAAATAGTAAAATCGGGGGGGAAACCGAGTGCATCGTGTTCGAATCTTAGAATCCGGGCAAATATCGAATGAAACGTTCCCATCCAGAGGTGGCGCGATAGGTTTGGCCCTACAACCGCTGCTATGCGCTCCTTCATCTCGCGGGCAGCCTTATTGGTAAAGGTAAGCGCCAATATGGTCGATGGCCTGATGCCTTGTTTCAAAAGGTGGGCAATACGGTACGTAAGTACGCGTGTTTTTCCCGAACCAGCCCCGGCAATGATCAAAGCCGGGCCTTCGGTCCGTATTACCGCCTCTTTCTGGGCGCTGTTAAGGTTTTCTAAATAATCGAACACAGGAATTTTATAAAATGTGAGCCTGCAAAAATACAAAAGTGGGCATAGCCCTACAAAATTATACGATAAATCGTACAAGGCTTTTTATCAACAGTTCTGTTCCTAATTTTTATCTTTGCCGGGCAATTAAATCGATTTTATGCGTTAATATTGTAAACTAAAAAAGTATTGACTGTGTACAAAAGCTTTGGTTTTCGAATTTGCATTGCTATTATAACGTGCTTTCTCACTGCCGGAAATATTTCAGGGCAGATTATGGCACCGGGTTCTTCGGGCAGCGAACTCACCAATTATCCGGTGTTTCCGCAAAACGATCCCATATTTGTTTTTTGTGCCGCACCAGGTGAAAATATCGGAAGTTTGGTAGTTACATCGAACCTTATCGGGGAAAAAATATATAACTGGGAAAGGTACAATCCGGCAACCGCATCGTTCGAAGCCTATCGAACCGAAACTTCTTTGTCGAACCAATCCACATTGAGCAATCTCGAAAGCGGAGGTTACAGGGTTACCATTGTTTCGGAAACTGGTCAGCAGGTTTTCAGAGCATGGGTATTTAATTTCTGGCGGATCATAGAAGCAAAGGTTGATGAAAGTACTTGCGACTTTTTTAGCCTTCAAAGCAGTTACGAACAAGTACAAATGATGTATTATGACCTATCATCGGGACAGCCCGGTGAGTTAACTGTTACTCCAGTTTTTGAGTGGAAAGAAGGTGAAATTACCATTTCAAGATTTGCCTCAGCCTTTATTTATGAGCCACCGACCCAAAATACCGATTACAGGCTTATGGTCAGCGATAGGTTTGGTTGTATTGCTTCGGCAACAGTTACCTATCAGTCGATAGTAACCAAAGCCATATTTACGGCCGAACCAATGGAAGGAGAAGCCCCTTTAACAGTTACGTTTATCAACCAATCGGAAAACGGCGACCCCAATGGTTATGAATGGTTCTTTTTTAAAGATCTCGATGAAATTAAACGTTTATCGCAGGGAAGCAGCCAGCCGGTCGATAGTATAATGTTCAAAGCTTTCGATTTCAGCCCGGTTTATACTTATGAAAATTCGGGTGCCTATATGGTTAAACTTGTTTCAAAGAAAACCTCGCAATTCTGGACCTGTACCGATACGGTTTATCTTGAAAAGTATATCGTAGTAGATACTTCTTATATTGCAGCGCCCAATGTTTTTACCCCAAATGGCGACGGCACGAATGACTTTTTCGTGGTCAAATTCTGGTCGATGAAAGAGGTTAAAGTCTCCATTTTCAATCGTTGGGGAAGAACCGTACATGTTTATGAAAACAAGAATGTGATGGGTTTTGAAAATACCTGGACGGTTTCGGCATGGGACGGTCGGATCGGAGGAAGGGATGCAAGCCCGGGCGTTTATTATTATGTTGTCGAAGGTTTGGGGCGCGACGGTAAAAAACGATGGAAAAAAGGATTCGTTCACCTTTTCAGGGATAAAAACTGAACGAAGAGTTAGCGTTTAAAATTCAAATTCTTCTGATATTCTAACCTTCTATAATTGAAAAAGCTCCGGGCCTCACGGACCAGAGCTTTTAAATTGTCTAGTTTTATAGAAAATGGATTAGAAAAAAATCTATTCTTCTTCCTGTTCAGCTTCGTAAGCTTTGAGCAATTCTTCCTGAACATCGGCAGGGACT
>CAZMDP010000004.1:0-15027 GCA_964565015.1 uncultured Prolixibacteraceae bacterium
ACCTTAATTATTAATTTTGGCCTTCAGGCTCTACTACAAAGGATTGCTTTTGGAATAACCGGTGTAAGTTCCAAAATTTTGACTGTTTTCCTTATGGGTTTTCTGAGTTTTATGGCAGGTTGGACGATACCTGAACTGGAATTGATTTCGGATATTATCCTGAGGAGCGGGTTGGTTACAATATTATATATGTCAATGATATACTTTTCAAAGGTTTCAATTGAAAGCAACGAACTGATTAATAAAACCTTTGCAAAAATTTGGAAAAGAGTTTAAATCATTGCATTAATTTCTGTCGAAAATAAAAAAATCAGATTTTGAGGTATTATCCGGATCAGCCGGATTGTATGGATAATCATTATTTATCTTTTCCACTAATTTCCAGTTAGGTTGGTTAAGTTCTACCCATTTGGTAAAATTCCGGTCTTTCTCATGAAAAGTCTGGCCTTTTTCAAAATTACTTGCATAAATAATTACTGATTTTTCGGCAGCATTAAAGAGGTGTGTCATATAATTCTCAAATATTTCATCTTCAACCAGATGAAATATAACATCAATTGAAAGAGCCAGTTCGGCCCTGAAAATATTGTGGTTGTCGATAAATGCATTTGAATTGTAAAGGAAAAAACTTTTGGTTGAGTCGTTGCTGAACCTTTCGGCACACATTGCTATAGCCGACGGGGCAACATCAAGTCCTATGTATGATGGATATTTGGCCAGGGAAAGCTGGTTGCCATCGCCGCAACCAAATTCAATAATCGATTTAATATTATGGATTTTTACGTAATCGTTTAAAATTTTTGCCTTAAACTCTGCCAACCTATTATATGATCCCGAGCCCGAAGTGCCACCTTTTTTATAACGGTCTTCCCAATATTGTGCCGATCCTGGGAACATTCCAGGTTTTACTGCTTGTTTAACCCTCATTATAAATCGGTTGTACCTGTGTTTTAATTCCATCAATGTAAATTTTTTAAATTATTCCCATTGGAGCTGTTTCCCGAAAGCAGATTTATCAATGCCGAACGTCGGTTCTCTACGCCAAATATTTCTTTAATTCTCCTGGCTGCAAAGCTATCGGTTTTATTTTTTTCTGAGAAAATATTAACGATTTTAGTAGCAATTTCTTCTGGATTACTTCCGGTAATATAATTGCGGTCGCCTACTACTTCAGGCATTCCACCTTCGTTGGTAACGATCGGAATACAACCATACAGGATAGATTCTGCAAGCGCGATACCAAACGATTCGGAACGTGATAGCTGGCAATATACCTTAGCCCGTTTGTAAAACTGAGGTAAATCTTTATGCAAAGTTTCTTCAACTAATTTTACATTTGACGGAAAATTCTTTTGCAGGTTTTTCAGGCAGTTTCTTTTGAATCCAACTATTATAAATTGAAACTGAGGCAACAATCGGGCAGTATCAACAAAAAGATCAATTCCTTTAATATAGTAAGTTCGTTCAGAATCAACTATGGCTACTGTAAGAATATTATCACGCACTTGCAATTCTTCAGGTTCAGAACTCCTTAATTTTACACAATTGTAAACCACATTATAATTTGTTTTATGGCTTAT
This sequence comes from uncultured Prolixibacteraceae bacterium, assembly GCA_964565015.1. Lineage (GTDB taxonomy): Bacteria > Bacteroidota > Bacteroidia > Bacteroidales > Prolixibacteraceae > UBA1413. The sequence continues at coordinate 1,581 of CAZMDP010000004.1, forward strand.
GGCTTTAACTTTTCTGGCCACATTCTTTGAAACGGGCAGGTTCAAGGTACTGTTTTTCATTGACCACGAAGCAGCATAACCCCTGATTTTGGAACAAAATACACCATAGTTCAGGTGCTTAATCCGGCATACATCATAGCCGCCTATTACCAGATAACTTTTCTTTCCTGTTATTTTTGAAAATAGGATAGGTAAAAACGAGTGTTGATCGGCAAACCAGATAAATACAATATCGAACCGCCAGATATTAAAAATCAGAAAAATAAATTGCCTGATTATTTCCCAGAATACTGCAAATGCCCCTTTTACCGGCCTGAAATGATACTTTTCAACCTCATACCGGGTTGAAAGTATCTCAAAATCGGTTTCCACAAAAACCGACCACGACGGAAATGTCAGCAATAATTTTTCCCGTTTCATGGAACTGAATAAAAATTTCGGAAATGAAGCCCTAAAAATAACTAATTTTGACGGATTGAACAGAATATTTCCGATATGCCAAAAATTGTCACAATAGTAGGAGCAAGGCCCCAGTTTATCAAAGCATCGGCTTTGAGCAGGGCTTTTCAGGAAGAAGGCATTCCCGAAGTGATTATTCACACCGGACAGCATTTCGACGACAATATGGCCGATATTTTTTTCAGGCAGATGGAGATTCCCGAACCGCGTTATAACCTTGGTATCAATTCTTTGACGCATGGAGCTATGACAGGCCGCATGCTCGAAGAGATCGAAAAGTTGCTGTTGAAAGATCGGCCATCGGCGGTTGTGGTGTACGGCGATACCAATTCGACCCTTGCCGGAGCCCTGGCAGCGGTCAAACTTCATATTCCGGTGGCCCATGTGGAAGCCGGATTGCGCAGTTTTAACATGAAAATGCCTGAAGAGGTTAACCGCATACTTACCGACCGCATTTCCGATTTTTTGTTTTGCCCTACCGAAACGGCCATGCTTAACCTGAAAAACGAGGGATTTGAACATTTCTCTTCGAAAGTGGTGCTAAGCGGCGATGTTATGTACGATGTGGCACTTTTTTACAGTCAGTTTTCGCCGCTTCACAGTAAAATCATCCGAAGGCTTGGGCTCGATCAGCAACCGTTTATCCTGGCAACTTTGCACAGGCAGGAAAATACCGATGACCCTGTCAGACTTGCAGGAATAATAGGAGCGCTGAATGAGTTGTCGGCCCGTTTCAGGATTGTTCTGCCGCTTCACCCCCGTACAAAAAACATATTATCGCAAAACGGTATCCAACTCAGTTTTAAACCGATTGATCCGGTTGGTTATTTTGATATGATGGAGCTGTTAAAGCTTTGTTCGTTTGTGATAACCGATAGTGGCGGACTCCAGAAGGAATCTTATTTTTTTGCCAAACATTGCCTGATTGCGCGCGACGAAACCGAATGGACCGAATTAACTGAACTCGAATATAACTTTCTGGTAGGCGCCGATAAGGAAACGATTATTAAAAAAAGCAACGAAATAGGGCAAATTGTTAGGCCTTTTGATGCCAAACCCTATGGGAATGGAGATGCAGCCAATAAAATTGCCAGGGTATTAAAAGAAAATATATGAATAAGCCAAAAATACACATGGCCGACCTCTATGGCCAGTACCTGAAAATCAAAGACGAAATAGATGCGTCAATCGAAGAGGTAATTCGGTCAACTGTTTTTATTAAAGGAGGAAAAGTAATCGATTTTGAGAAAAATTTGAGTAACTATTTGCAAACTAACGTAATAGCCTGTGCCAATGGGACCGATGCCCTGCAGATTGCCTTTATGGCGCTTGAACTGCAGCCCGGCGACGAAGTTATTACCACGCCTTTTACATTTGTTGCTACTGCAGAGGTGCTTGCTCTCCTGAGCCTGAAACCGGTTTTTGTAGATATTTGCCCCGACACCTACAACATTGATGTGAATAAAATTGCGGAAGCCATTACTCCCCGCACCCGGGCAATCCTGCCGGTTCATCTTTTTGGGCAGAGTGCCGATATGGAGGCTATCCTGAGGATTGCAAACGAAAATAATCTTTTTGTGGTTGAAGATGCCGCTCAATCGATTGGAACCGATTTTATCTTTTCCGATGGCTCAAAATCGAAATCGGGAACTATGGGTAACATTGGGTGCACTTCTTTCTTTCCATCGAAAACCCTTGGCGCTTTTGGCGACGGGGGCGCTCTGTTTACAAATGATGAAAAACTTGCTGCCAGGATACGTTCAATAGCCAACCATGGGATGAAAGTCAGGTATTATTATGAAAGGGTAGGGGTAAATTCGCGCCTCGACAGCATTCAGGCGGCAATCCTCGATGTTAAGCTCAAATACCTCGACCAGTATATTGCGGCACGCCAACATGCTGCCCAACTCTATGACGAATATTTACGTGGAATTAAAGAAATAACTTTGCCCGCAAGGGTTCCATACAGTACCCACACGTTTCATCAATATACCATACGTACCGAAAAGCGTAATGAACTGCAGCAGTACCTGCAAAAAAATGACATTCCTTCAATGGTATATTATCCCGAAGCCCTTCATTTACAAAAGGCTTATCAATATCTTGGCTACAAACAAGGTGATTTTCCTGTGGCAGAGCAAACAGTCAGACAGGTAATTTCCTTACCCATGCACACTGAATTAGATGCGGTTCAGATAAAGTATATTACCGATGTCATAATTAATTTTTTTAAAATCAATTAGAAAAACTGTTTTAAGAGCCAATTTTTGGACTTTTTTTATCTTTGGTTAATTCTGAAAGTTATGGAAAACTATTATTCACATCCAACCGCAGTTATCGACCCGGGAGCAGCAATTGGCGAGGGAACCAGAATATGGCATTTTTGCCATGTATCGTCACGTTCGGTTTTGGGTAAAAACTGTGTTCTTGGGCAGAATGTTTATGTTGCCGATGATGTTATCCTGGGCGATAATGTAAAGGTGCAGAACAATGTATCGTTATATACGGGGGTTACCTGCGAAGACGATGTTTTTCTCGGGCCATCGATGGTATTTACCAATGTGATTAACCCACGCAGCCATGTGAACCGTAAGAGCGAATTCATGAAAACCCTGGTGAAAAAGGGAGCGTCGGTTGGGGCCAATGTAACCATAGTTTGCGGCGTTACCCTTGGGCGTTACTGCTTCATTGGAGCCGGTGCCGTAGTAACCCGCGATGTACCCGACTATGCCCTTGTTCTCGGAAATCCTGCACACCAGGTGGGATGGATGAGCGAGGCCGGAGAAAAGCTTAATTTTGCCGAAAGCAGGTATGCCCAATGCCAGGTTACAGGCGAAAAATATGTCCTCGAAAACGGAAAGGTGAGAAAGGTGAGTGGCATCTCAGGAACGTTGGTTTGAATGAAAAAAGTTGTTGAAAATATAAATCGCTATAAATGAAACGTTTTGCATTGATTGGTTCGGCCGGGTATATTGCCGACAGGCACATGAAAGCCATTAAAGAAACCGGTAACGAACTGATTTGCGCTACCGACAGATTCGATGTGATGGGCCGGATAGACAGCTATTTTCCTGATGCTGAGTTTTTTCTCGAAATTGAAAACATGGACAAATACATGGACGACATCAGGCGTCAGGGCAAACCAATCGACTATGTAACCATTTGTACGCCCAACTATATGCACCCCTCGCACATCAGGTTTGCATTGCGCAACGGCGCCGATGCGATATGTGAAAAACCGCTTGTTATTTTTCCCGATGACATGCATATCATTAAAGATATTGAGGCAGAAACCGGTAAAAGGGTATATACCATTTTACAGCTTCGGTATCATCCTGCCATTCTTGCCCTGAAAAATGAAATTGAAAACGGAGGTGATAAAATTTACGATATCGACCTGAGTTATATAACTACCCGGGGCAAATGGTACCAGAAAAGCTGGAAAGGCGATGTGATGAAATCGGGGGGGGTTGCCACAAACATTGGAATACACTTTTTCGATATGATAACCTGGATATTTGGAAGGGTGAAAGAAAATACTGTCCATATATACAATGCCGATAAAGCTGCCGGTTATCTTCAGCTCGAAAGAGCACGGGTACGTTGGTTCCTCAGCCTCGATTACCGCGATTTGCCGGAGCAGGCAACCAGCAAAGGCTTAAGGACTTACCGCTCTATTACGGTTAATGGCAAAGAGATCGAGTTCAGCGGAGGTTTTACCGATTTGCACACTGTAACCTATCAGAATATTCTCAGCGGAAAGGGTTATGGGATCGATGATACCAGGGAGAGTATCGAACTGACCGATTATGTGCGCAACGCAAAACCGGTGGGGCTTACCGGCGAATATCATCCACTTTTGAAGCAAACGGCAAATTTATAATTTCACGGGCAAGGTTTCTTCTCGAAAACCTTTCATAACCCGATGATCCTATTTCCAGTTTTCCGGCCCCGAAAGCTGAAAAAAGGTTTGAAATTGTGTTTTTGATACCTTCTTTATCGGTAAATGAATGTACAAATCCCGATTGGGTTTCTACAATAATTCCGGCAAAATCACCGTCAGGTGGCCCGATGGCAAGAATTGGCCTGCGAAGCGCCATATATTCATACATTTTTCCCGGAAGGATACCTTTAACATTTGGGGCATCGTTCAGCGGAAGAAGCAATATCTGCGATTGTGCAAGCAAAGCGAGCCCGTCGCGGTGTTGCATGTGGTTATAAACTTTCAGGTTCTCCATAAGGCCCGCCTCTTCAATCTCTGTTATAATTGTTTCATCGGTTTGTCCGATCAGCCTGATCATCAGGGCTTTTGAAAAAGCAGGGTTTTCCTTCTTGAGTTCCCCGATAGCTTTCCAAAGAGACGATGGATTTCTGTCGCGGTTAAAGGCCCCAAAATGAGCGATTGTAAATAAGCTGTTGTCGGGCAAAACCTCAAAATCGAAATCGGCCGGATCGAAGCCATTATAGATTACATCTACCCGGCGGCCGGCAATCTTTTCGGTGGTTCCTTTCAGGTATGGGCTTACGGTGGTCACCACATCAGCTTTGGTAAGTATTTTTTTCTCCAACCGGCGGTGCACCTTATCGGCCAGCCAGGTAAGCTTCAGCCGGTGGTAGAAATCAATTTCGGTCCACGGGTCACGGAAATCGGCCAGCCAGGGTATATCACTGAAATGTTTTTTTACTCCTGCGCCAATCAGGTGCATACTGTGGGGCGGGCCGGTAGTTACAATTAAATCAACCGGATTGCTGGCCAGATATTTCCGTAAGTACTTTATAGAAGGCTGCACCCAGAAAACCCTTGGATCGGGGATCAGTAAATTCCCGCGAAGGAATACTGCTATTTTGTCTTTCCAGTTTCCCCGCGATGCTTCCGAAATATATCCCGATTTGAATTTTGTTCCCGATTTTTTGCCGGTTAATTTCCGGTACAGATCATAAGGCTCCCAGATAGGGGTCCTGATAATCTCGGCCGAGGGGTGTATCTCTGAAGTTAAACTTTCATCGGTTACCGTTGGATCGGGGTTTTCGGGGGTATAAATTACCGGTTGCCATCCAAACTCGGGCAGGTATTTCGACATTTTCAGCCAACGCATAACCCCGCCACCTCCGCTTGGTGGCCAGTAGTAGGTAATAATTAAAACCCTTTTGTATCTCATTTTACAAATTGGCTAAATTTGGGTTTTAAAACCTTCTTTAATGGCAATATCAGATAAGATATCGTGGGAAGTAATAAAAAAATCGACCGATGAACCGACATTTAAAGCTGATGCCAATTGTATGGAATCCAAACTTCGCAACCCTTCTTTCCAGTATTTTGCAATTAATTGGGCTGCTTTTTTTCTGACCTGGTAGTTTTGAGTTATTAAACTGTATTTCCCCGAATCTTTTTCAAATTTTTCTATGATTAGTCGGGCTGTATCTTCATTAATTTCACCTTTTCTAACCTTTTTCCAGACAGCTGAACTGAATTCAATCTCAGTGATTTCAGAAATATAAACGGCGGTAATGGCGTTATTTTTAAAGAAATCTATTAATTCTGATGTTCCTTTTTCTTTGTGATAAAGTTTGAATAAAGCTGATGTATCAAAAAAAAGTTTCATAAGGCATTTCGTCTCTCTTCAATAACTTCATCAGAAAAAGAAGTTTTGCAATCTTTCAATAATTCCTGCGACTCCAGAAAAGAGAAATCCGAAATTGATAGCCTTGTTTCTGTTTCTTCAAGTAATGTAACCATAACTTTTACAGGTTTTTTTACTTTAAGAGGTTTATCCAGCGAAAGTCTTCCTTTATAATATGTTCCAGTTATTGTTTCCATTAATAACCTTTTAAAACCATAAAGTTACAAATTTTCAAACAGCTTTCGCATATTAACTTTTTCTCCAATCAATTTACCTAATACTTGAATATCAACCCTTTCCTGTTCCATGGTATCGCGGTAACGAATGGTGACGGTATTGTCTTCCATCGTCTGATGGTCAACCGTTACACAGAAAGGAGTGCCAATGGCATCCTGCCGGCGGTATCGTTTCCCTATGGAATCTTTCTCGTCGTACTGGCAGTTAAAGTCAAATTTCAGGTTATCGATAATTTCGCGGGCTTTTTCGGGGAGGCCTTCTTTTTTCACCAGCGGCATTACGGCCAGTTTAACCGGTGCCAATACCGGTGGGATTCTCAGAACGGTGCGGATATCTTTTTCGCCATTGGCGCCAACAACTTCCTCTTCGTGATAAGCTGCCGAAATCACCTGCAGGAACATGCGGTCAACACCGATTGAGGTTTCAACCACATAAGGTACGTACGATTCGTTAAGTTCAGGATCGAAATACCTTAGCTTTTTGCCCGAATATTGCTCATGTTGCGATAAGTCGAAATCGGTGCGCGAGTGAATGCCCTCGACCTCTTTAAACCCAAACGGGAAGCGGTATTCGATATCGACAGCGGCGTTGGCATAATGTGCCAGCTTTTCGTGTTCGTGGAAGCGGTAGTTTTCGGCCCCAAAGCCCAAAGCCTGGTGCCATTTCATGCGGATCGTCTTCCATTTTTCGAACCAATCGAGTTCGGTGCCGGGTTTTACAAAGAACTGAAGCTCCATTTGCTCGAATTCCCGCATTCTGAATATAAACTGCCTTGCTACAATTTCGTTGCGAAAAGCTTTTCCGATCTGGGCAATGCCGAATGGAATTTTCATGCGGCCGGTTTTCTGGACGTTCAGGTAGTTCACAAAAATTCCCTGAGCGGTTTCGGGCCTCAGATATACTTTCATGGCCCCATCGGCGGTGGATCCCATTTCGGTCGAAAACATGAGGTTAAACTGCCGTACATCGGTCCAATTTCGTGTACCCGAAATCGGGCATACAATTTCATAGTCGATAATAATCTGCTTAAGCTCCTCAAGGTTACTGTCGTTCAGGGCTTTGCTGAACCGTTGATGTAATTCGTCCCATTTTTGCTGGTTTTCGAGAACCCTGGCGTTGGTATTGCGGAACTGCTCTTCATCAAATGCTTCGCCAAAGCGTTTATGGGCTTTTTCAATTTCTTTCTGGATTTTATCTTCAATTTTTGCCAGTTGTTCTTCAATCAGAACATCGGCGCGGTAACGTTTTTTCGAATCTTTGTTGTCGATAAGCGGATCGTTGAACGCATCGACATGGCCCGAAGCTTTCCAGATGGTAGGGTGCATGAATATGGCCGAGTCGATTCCTACCACATTCTCGTGAAGCAGGACCATACTGTCCCACCAGTATTTTTTAATGTTATTCTTTAATTCAACGCCATACTGTCCATAATCGTAAACAGCGCTGAGTCCGTCATAAATTTCACTCGACTGAAAAACGTAGCCATATTCCTTGCAATGGGCTACCAGTTTCTTGAAAACATCTTCCTGAGCCATAAATTTTTTTGTAGTTAATATTTTGAATTGTCAAAAATAAGCGAATTAATCAACTTCTTCGAAATCGACATATTCTCCCGTCTGCGATTGGCGGTTATTCTGATATGGATTACGTTCGATGGTAACTTCTCCTTCGCGCTTACCCTGTCGTTGCTGTTCACGCACCTGCTCCTGCATTCGTGCCTGCATATCCCTGATTGTTTTCTGAAACAACAACGGAACTACAAATCGGGTAATTAGCCTGGCTGCGTAAAATATTATGAGAATCACCAATACGGTGCGGATAAATCCTATAAGTAAAATTGTTAAAATCATCCTGATAAATATCTAAAAATCTAATTTTTAACCGGGTGCAAAAGTAGGAATAAAATTGAAGGGCTAATAATCTGCCACCGTCATTATTTTGGGTTTAACCTGATAACCGGTGCATAATATGAAAATTTTTTAAAACACATTTAATATTTTGTATTTTTACCATGTAATGGTGTGTAACTTTCAACTTTATTGGGGAAACATGATAAATAAGCAGTACGAAAAAAACAAAGAACAAATATTGCGCAACCTGAGCATAAAATATGAAACTGATCCGGAATTCAGGGAAAAGGTAAAAAAATCGAACCTTGCAAGGTATTATTCTGATCCTGATTACAGGGAAAAAACAAAATTCAGGGCCAGAGAAAGGTATCGTATTAAACGGGAGAGGGAGCAGAACCAGAAGCCTGAAGAATAGCAGTTCACCGCACTTGATTGCATCCATAATTATTATGGTGCATTTCGGTTTTCCGTTTCATTCAATTAACCTGTTCCCAAACGGTTACCCATTGGGCTAGCTTTTGTAATACCTTTTCTTTATTCTTTTCATCTAATCCTTCAATCCTGATTAAATGGCTGGCTCCCGGCTGAACAATCCTCAGGAAATTCTCCCGTAGAGGAGGAACAACGCCACTTGCAGTCCATGGATCGTTTTTGCCATAAATGAATATCATTTTTGCATTGGTCGAATCGAGAAAGGCCTTTGTCATTTTCACCGAAGTATCGTCGAAACCAACCCGGTAATCTGGTGGTAGGAACAACCGTTCAAGATAGTTTCTGGCAGTTTTAATGGTCAGGTGCCTCCTGAAAGGCTTAGTGTCGTAACCATAATAGCCCAATTCACGTGCAGCCTGTACAAAGAATGCCCCAATCCGTTCGAGGCCTTCGCGCGAAAAATAATCGGGGCCCGAAATTTTGGTGAAGTGGGCAAATATCTCTTCATCTGTTGCTTTTTCAGAAGGGATCTGATCGGGGTTGGTGCCCCACTGCCAGAAGGCAAAACTATATTCGAGCACACAAAAATCGAAAATCTCGTCGAGGCCTGCATTGAAAGTATGGTTCTTTTCTTTGACAAGGTTTTCGAACCTGGGCATCAATCTGCTTCGCCTCTTTAAAACCTCTTTCTGAAAAGCTTCAACCTGTTTACGCTGTTTTTGGGTACCCGGAACATTTTTGATGTAGGGTTCATGACGGCCATCTTCGACACCAAAATTGAATGGCGCCACATACGATACGGTTACTTCCACATCATCGGGATAAAATACACGGTGCAGCAGGGCAGTCTGCCCTCCTTTGCTTATGCCGGTATTGATCCATGTCCCTGTAAGAAAAGGTTTCAGCAATTGTACAATTTTATGGTGGTCGCTGGCGGCATTCTCAACTGTCAGGTGTTCCCAATCGGCAGGTTCGGGCCACGATTGTCCGAAGTAGCGGTGTTCGACCACAACCTGGCTTGCGTTAACCAGACGGCTTAGTTCGTTCACGTATGCCTGATTGGCGCCGTAATTGGCGGCATAACCTTCGGTTACAAGTACAACCGGCGACTCGGGCGTTAATACCGATATAAATACCCTTTGGGTAAAACTTTCTTTGTGTGGCAACTTATGGTCAACAGGTTGACGGATTTTAACCTGAACCGCCTCAGTAAAAAAACTGTTTGCGGTCATGGGTTGTATCTCCACAACTTCCGGAAATTGTTTAAGATAATCAATAAGTGCTGTGGAAGTACCCTTGATATGAATAAACCAGGAAAGAACAACGAACAGAAAAATTTTCTTCATAAAATACATAATTCACATAAAATATAAAAGCTCATTGGATATAAATATAACGTATTGTTATTCATTAAATTAAAACATTGTTGCCATGAACTTTTCGGAAACTAAAATTACAGAAAAAGTTTTAACCGACAAATTTAGACCCATTATTCGAGGTATTTCCAAATAAGTAAAATCCCATAATTAAAAAGTACAGAACAGCTTTGACCATAGCCGATATTAATCAATGACAAACAAAGAAATTCCGAAAAATATTACTTGTAAATTTTATCAATTATGCTGGTTTTGAAATGCCAAAACAAAATTTTTTGTAGCCTCATGCAATGAAATTTTAGTACAGTTGAAAGGAAGCACAGGAGCAGGAATGGGCTGAATTCGACCGTTGAAAATTGGCTAAATGCTTTTATTTCTTAACATCTCAACCTGTTTCATCATTTCCGAAATCCTTTTTTCATCGGGTGGGTTAAACCAAAGACCGTCTTTTTTCAGCCACGATCCTACAATAAAAGCGTCGGCATAAGGCCAGTAAAGAGGCAGGTTTTCAGCCGTAACACCCGAACCGATTATTACCGGTAGTGAGGTGGCGTTTTTAACCTGCCTGACATCTTCGACATCGGCCTGGTGGCCGGTTGAGTGGCCGGTTACTATCAAACCATCGGAGAGAAAGAACTCCGCAGCTTTTGCTGTTTCCGAAAGCGATATGTCGGCCGTTGCGGCATGCGACGAATGTTTCTTTTTGATATCGGTATAAATCCGGATATGGTCTGCACCGATTGTTTTGCGGTATCTGAGCAGTTCACCGGCATCGCTGTCCATCCATCCTTCGTCGGCCAGGTGTCCGAACACAAAACCTTCGGCCCTGATAAAATTGAGACCGGCCGCAAGCGCAACCGCAAGCGCTTCCTTATTGGCCCCTGCAAGCACCTGAATCCCGACCGGCAGTGCAGTTTCGTTGCGTATGGCCAAAGCAACTGCCGTCATGGCTGCCGTAATTTCAGGGCCCACCACTCGGTTCAGATAAGGCCGGTCGTGCATATTCTCAATCATTAATGCATCTGCACCATGTTTAATCAAAAGGCGGGTTTCGTTAACGGCCTGCTTAACTATTTCAGTTACAGAAAGCCTGTTGCCGGGCGTGCCAGGCAGGGAAGCTACATGGATCATTGCAATAACTGTTTTGTTTAACTGCATAATCGTGTTGTTTATCATGAGGTAAAGGTAAAAAGATTGAAGCAAAAGCCGGAGTATTTTAAATTTTTAAAAAGCAGCCGTCAATTAAAGGACATTTCGTAATTTCGGAGCTGTATTTATAAACCGATTAACGATGAAAAAGATATTAGTACTGGCCGCAGTTGTTGCAATAATTGCATCATGCGCACCTCAGGCCCCAAAAGAGCCCGCTGTAAACACGCTCACCGAAGCCGAAATTGCCGATGGGTGGAAACTTTTGTTCAACGGTAAAGACCTCAATAACTGGAAAATTTATAACGGGGGCGATGTTACAGGATGGAAAATAATCGACGGAGTATTGTACAATTCGGGCGTGGGTAGCGATCACGGAGGCGATATTATCACCAGGGAGCAGTTCTCCGATTTCGAGCTTTACCTCGAGTGGAAAATTGATACGGCCAGCAATTCGGGTGTATTCTTCCATGTGGTCGAAAATGTTGCACCCGCTCTTTATCAATCGGGGCCCGAATATCAGCTAATCGACGACAACCACTGGCCCGGTTCACTCAGTGCCGACCAGTTGAGCGGAGCCAATTACGGCATGCATCCTCCGGTTGGGGCGGTTGTTAAACCTCTCGACGAATGGAACAGTACGCGGATTATAGTAAAAGGCCCCCATGTTGAACATTGGCTCAACGGGGTTAAAGTGGTTGAATATGAGCTATGGACCGATGAATGGATGCAATTGAAGGCAAACAGCAAATGGGCCACGGAACAGTTTTACGGCGCCGCCAGCAGAGGGCATATCGGGTTGCAGGACCATGGCGGGCTTACCATGTTCAGGAACATAAAAATCAGGGAATTGTAAAGGCCATGAGAGGATTGACCGACTACCACACCCATTCGGTCCTCTCGGATGGGATGCGGCCCTACGAAGACATGGTTAGGGCGGCCATCGAAAAAGGGCTCGACGAAATCGGGTTCAGCGACCATGTTTGCCTGAAACCCGTAAGCTGGGCCATACAGGAAATCGATCTGCCCGTCATGACACGCCAGATTACTGAAATCCGCGAAAAATACAATCATCTGATTACCGTAAGATATGGTATTGAACTCGACTATTTTCCGGGGCGCGAAGCCGAACTTGCAACAATTATCGATAGCCTTCCGCTCGACTATGTAATCGGGTCGCTGCACTTTATCGGCGACTGGAACTTCGACGGCGATCAGTCGTTATACGGCAAATGGTCAAACGACCAGTTATATGCCATGTATTACGATCTGGTTAAGCAGATGGCCGCTTCACGCCTTTTCGATATAATCGGGCACCTCGATATTATCAAAAAATTCGGGGTTTATCCCGAAACCGACCAGACACTTCTTTACGAAGAAACGGCCAAAGTCATCCACGAATCAGGGGCCGTGGTCGAGCTGAATACGGGCGGCCTTGACCGGCCATGCGCCGAATTTAATCCCGGGCCGCATTGGCTCGAGATACTTCAGGCCCAAAGTATTCCGGTTACCATCACCTCCGATGCCCATCATCCCGACCAGGTTGCCCGCCATTACCAAAGCGCCATCGATATGCTTAAAAAAACAGGTTACCACGAAATTGTTACCTTTAACCGCCGTAAGCGGGGTTTTATAAGGATATAAGTTAAAACCCCTTTACAATGTAATTTTGTTTATATGGATTTTACAATTTTCAGGGATATGCGTCCCGGTATGAAACTTATTTTTACCGGGTTTATCGTTATTGTAGTTTTTCTGATCATCCAGTTGATTGCTGCGGTGTTGGCTTTGCCATTGTTCGGGTTCGAAAAAGTTGCCGGAATGCTTACCGGGATCGATTTCAACGACCCCGAATCGTTGAACCTGCTCAAATATTTGCAGGTTTTTCAGACCATCGGGCTATTTGTGGTGCCATCGGTTATTGCTGCTGCGCTGTTCCATCCATCGTGGCGCGAATACCTTATGCTGCATGAAAAGCCAACCGGTCAGTCAATCGTGCTTGTATTTGTGTTGATTTTTGTTATAAACCCATTTATCAACTTCACCGGAGAGATAAACTCGGGGATGCATTTCCCTGAGTGGCTATCGGGTGTTGAAACCTGGATGCGCAATGCCGAAGATACGGCTGAGAAACTCACCAAAGCCTTTCTTAAAGTTGAATCGGCTGGCGGTTACCTTTTCAATCTTTTTATGATTGCTGTTTTACCGGCAATTGGCGAAGAATTGCTTTTCAGGGGGGTAATTCAGAAACTTTTTACGCAGATGACCCGGAACCATCATTGGGGAATATGGTTATCGGCTGCCCTGTTCAGCGCCCTGCACC
>CAZMDP010000005.1:0-14174 GCA_964565015.1 uncultured Prolixibacteraceae bacterium
GACCGGTAACCGTTTGGGCGATAACGCCGAGTTGTGCATCATGGAATTGGTCGATTACAACGAGGCCATGCTCGCATCGAAAGACGATAGCAAAAAAGGCAAAAGAAGGCGTTCGAGAAGAGGTGGTAAGAAATCGGAAGAAGTTACCGCACCTGTGGCAAAAGCTGCAAAAGCACAATCTGCTCCGAAAGTTGAAGCCAAAGAAGTTGCTCAGGAAGTTAAACCTGTTGAGCCGGTTGCCGAGGTTGAAACTCCCAAAGTTGAAACCACTGCTCCTGAAACTTCGGCTGCTGATGAAGTTCAGCCCGACGCTGACGAAAAGAAAGACGAATAGGCAAATGCTTATCCAATATTATAAAGGCCGGATTTTTCCGGCCTTTTGTTTTATATCAGTGAAACTATTTTTTCGAGCCATTCAGCATCAACCTCATCAAACGAACCTTTCTCCCGGCTGTCAACATCCAAAACCCCGATAATGTCGCCCGAAGAATTTCTGAGTGGGACAACAATTTCGGAATTCGAGCGCGAATCACAGGCAATGTGCCCCGGAAATTTGTGAACATCTTCTACCACAATGGTTTTTTTCTGGTTAATTCCTGCCCAGCAAACACCTTTATTTTTTTCGAGTACCTGACAAGCAACTGGCCCCTGATAACTACGCACGATCAAATCACCTTCGTTAAGCAAATAGAATCCAGTCCAGAAAAAATAATCCATCTTATGGTGGAGGACAGCAATAACCGTGGCCATTCGGGCATGAAAATCATTACTCTTTTTCAGAAGGGTATTCAGTTGATCAAAAATGCGTTGGTAGCGCCCCTGTTTTTTTATTTTTTCCATTATCATTAATGATTGTTACTGCCCCAAAGATATTGCATTTCATTAAGTTTGAAAATTGTATTTTTGCACTCCTCATCTTTAGCGTTAAAACAAATAATATGGCACAAAAACCATCCATCCCAAAAGGAACACGAGATTTCTCTCCGGTCGAAATGGCCCGCAGGAATTATATTTTTGATACCATTAAAACGGTGTTCCGGTTATATGGATTTCAACCCATTGAAACACCTGCCATGGAGAACCTGTCCACACTTCTTGGCAAATATGGCGATGAAGGGGATAAACTCCTATTCAGGATTTTAAATTCTGGCGATTTTCTGTCGGATGTTCCTGAATCTGTTATCAGAGGAGCTGAGTCAGGAGCACTATCAGCTCATATCGCAGAAAAAGGGCTACGTTACGACCTTACCGTACCTTTTGCCCGTTTTGTGGTACAGCACCGGAACGAACTCGTTTTTCCTTTTAAACGTTACCAGATTCAGCCGGTTTGGCGGGCCGACCGTCCTCAGAAAGGGCGTTACCGCGAATTTTATCAATGCGATGTGGATGTGATCGGAAGTAACAGCCTACTCAATGAAGCCGAACTTGTACAAATTATCGATGATGTTTTTGCGCGGCTAAAGATAAGAACGGTGGTAAAAATCAATAACCGGAAAGTGCTGGCCGGAATTGCTGAAACAATAGGCCAGGCCGACCGGATAATTGATATAACCGTTGCCATCGATAAAATGGAGAAAATCGGACTTGAAAAAGTGTCGGAAGAACTGGTTCAACGTGGTATTCCCCCTGAAGCTGTTGAAAAGCTCAAGCCAATCCTGCTGTTGCAAGGCGATACAAACCGGAAAATTGAAACTCTTTCCACCATATTGGCAGGTTCGGAAACCGGAATGAAAGGAATAAAGGAACTGACAACACTGTTCGGATACTTATCCGGATTTAATCTGAATACGACGGTCGAACTCGACCTGACGCTTGCACGTGGACTAAACTATTACACCGGAGCTATATTCGAAGTAAAAGCCCTCGACGACAACATCGGAAGTATATGCGGTGGCGGCCGTTACGACGACCTGGCCGGTATTTTCGGAATGCCTGAGGTTTCTGGAGTTGGCGTTTCATTTGGAGCAGAGCGGATATATGATGTTCTGCTGAAACTCGACTTGTTCCCAAAGGAAAATACCGAAGCACCAAAAGTTCTTTTTGTAAATTTCGGGGCAACCGAAGAAGCATACATATTACCTGTTCTTTCGCACCTGCGCCGCAATGGTATAAATGCTGAAATTTATCCTGAGGCCGATAAAATGAAAAAACAGTTGAACTATGCCAACCGGAAAGAAATTCCCTTTGTGGTTCTGGCCGGCGAGTCGGAAATTCAGCAAGGTTTATTTACATTAAAAAACATGATGACAGGCGAACAAGTACAAGTTGGCCCTGAAGAACTGATAAAAATCCTTTCTGAACAGAGTTAATATGTTCAATTTTATGCAGGTTTACCAAAAGTTGGAAATATGAAAAAGCACGAACATATTATAACACCTGCACACCTTACCTTCGAAGAAATTGAGGAAATCCTCGAAAAAGGTTATACCCTCAGGTTATCCGAAGAATCAATAGCTTTAATTGTAAAGAGCAAGGAATACCTCGATCGCAAAATCAGGGAAACCGAAGGCCCTATGTATGGCATAACAACAGGTTTTGGAGCACTATGCAACATCGAGATTTCGAAAGATGACTTGAGTAAACTGCAAGAAAACCTGGTGCTTTCACATGCCTGTAATATTGGTCCCGAAGTCCCGCGCGATGTGGTCAGGCTGATGCTGCTGCTCAAGGCCCATGCCCTGGCGAAGGGGAATTCTGCCGTTCAGCTGATTACTGTCGAACGGATAATCGATCTGTTTAACCATCGTATAACACCTGTGGTATGCGAGCAGGGTTCGTTGGGTGCCAGCGGCGATCTGGCTCCGCTTGCCATGCTGTTCTTGCCTTTACTTGGGCATGGCGAAGTCTGGTTCGAAGGCCAAAAATACCATGCTTCGGAAATCCTTCAGAAATTTGGTTGGGAACCCATACGCCTCGAAGCAAAGGAAGGTCTTGCACTGTTGAACGGAACACAGTTTATGAGCGCTCATGCCGTTTATACTTTACTGAAGTCGTTCAGGATTATCAAACATGCCGATATAATTGGCGCTCTGTCACTCGATGTTTTCGATGGCCTGATAGAGCCTTTCCTGGAAAACATTCAATTGATAAGGCCTCACCCGGGTCAGGCGCAGACTGCCTCCAATTTCAGATACCTGCTAACAGGAAGTCAGTTAATGGCAAAACCCAAAAAACACATACAGGATCCCTATTCCTTCAGATGTATCCCGCAAGTGCACGGTGCGGTTAAAGATGCGGTCAGGTACGTATCGGAAGTTGTTGAAGTGGAGATAAATTCTGTAACCGACAACCCTACTGTATTCCCCGATGAGGATAAGATTGTTTCGGGAGGAAATTTTCATGGTGAACCCCTTGCCCTGTCGCTCGATTTTCTGGCCATAGCAATGTCTGAACTTGGGAGCATCTCCGAAAGGCGTACCTACAGGCTTATTTCAGGAGAGCGGGATTTACCCGAGTTTCTGGTGGCCAATCCGGGCCTCAATTCGGGGTTTATGATACCACAATATGCTGCGGCATCGATAGTTAGTCAGAACAAACAATTATGCACACCGGCATCGGTCGATTCAATTCCTTCGTCAAACGAGCAGGAAGATCATGTCAGCATGGGGGCCAATGCGGCAACCAAAGCCCTTAAGGTGGCCGAGAATGTGCAACGTATCCTTGCCATCGAACTTTACAATGCTGCACAGGCCCTCGAATTCAGAAGGCCTTTGCAAACATCACCTTATCTCGAAGATTTTGTGGCCCAATACCGTACAAGGGTTGATTTTGTAAGGGAAGATACATTGATGTACGAAGGTATTAACCGTACCATCGATTTTTTGGATAAAGGCAGGTTTGTACTATAAAAAAAGCCGCTCAAAGCGGCCTTTTTTTAATATTTATTCTGGTCTTCGTCTTCTGAATTGTTCAAACATATGCGCCCTGAACTGGTTTTCGGCGCGGTACAATTGCAACACTTTCTGCGGAGGTAAAATCTTCAGGAACTTTTCATTGTAACTTTCTGACAGCTCTGCCTCTTTTTTGAAGGTAGCAGCAATACTTCGGGTTGTACGGATAATTTCCTGATCGGACATTTTAACATTTTCGTCCCATGTTTTCTGTTCCAGTTCACGCCGCTTTTTCTGGATTTCCATACGTTCGTTTTCGAACTGATTATATACTGGCCAGAATTCCTGAGCTTCTTTGGGCGTAAGGTTCAACTTCTCCGTGATAAAAGCAATCTTCTGACTTTTAAATTGTTCGAAGTTTATTTGTTGATTACCCCTTTGTGCAAAAAGACTTGAAAATGCAAAGGACAATAGTATGATCAATATTATTTTTTTCATTTCCGAAATTATTTGTTTGTTTCCATAAATATATCGAAATCACTGTAGTTAGATGCAAGGTAGGCCACCAGCGATTCAGTTTCGGTATAATCGCCGTTTGGTTGTTTTTCGAGCAAGGTTATAAATGTTTCTTCGTCAAACTGTTCGAAGAGGTTTATGTAGTCGTCAGTTAAAACCTGTTCCACCTGAATGTTGGTTGCTTCGATCTGGCGATTGTTTAGGGTTTTTACCGGCCAGTAAACCAACATAAATATGGCAGCAAACCCTGCTGCAAGCCCTAAGGCTGGTTTGATGAAATCGATTATACGGGTTTTGGGCTTCGATATAGATTGTTTTTCCTGTTCGATTCTTTGTTGCATACGCGCAGGAAAATCATCGAAGTAGTTTTGAGGAACCTTGAAAGGATAATCCTTTTTCAGCGACTCAAGCTTTGGTGATATGTTATCCCGATTGTTCATTTTATTTTCTATTTGACGTTTTGACTTTTAATTAATTGAAAGGTTTAAACATGAACGTTTATTCGATATTAGATAAAAATTCTTCAACTTTTTTTGCGGCATGATGATAGGATGCTTTAAGTGCACCCACTGATGTTTCAAGTATTTCAGACATTTCCTGATAGGGCATCTCGTCGAAATAGCGCATGTTAAAAACAAGGCGCTGTTTATCGGGCAAAGTGAGAATGGCTTGTTGTAGCTTTTTCTGAATGTCGTCGCCGTCAAAATACTCGTCGGCTTCAAGGTTTTGCTTCAGAACATCACCTGTTTCGTTAAGCGGTGCAATTGTATGTCGTTTTTTCTGGTTCAGAAAGGTTATCGATTCGTTGGTGGCTATTCGGTAAAGCCAGGTAAAAAGTGTTGATTCTTCCCTGAAACTTCCGATGTTTTTCCAAATTTTCAAAAAAGTGTTCTGTAGTACATCATCCGCATCGTCGTGGTTCATCACAATTTTACGGATATGCCAGTAAAGCCTTTCCTGATACTTTAAAACCAGGTTATTAAATGCGGCATCTTTCCGTCTTTCGGATTTAAGCCCTTCAATAAGTTCCTGGTCTGAAATCTGCATAAAATTTTTTGCATTAAGACTTGCTGGAACCGCAAAAGTTTAAAGTATTTCTATTAAATCCTGAAAGTAAGCCCTTCCTTTATTAGGCGTTCGTAATTCTCCTGGTCGAACCGGTATAAACGGGCCGCCCTATGCGGTACATTTGTTTGTTTTTCGCCGGTTTCTTCAATTAATTCCATTTTCAGGATTTTCTTTCTGAAGTTCCTGATGTCGAGTTTCTCTCCTAAAATTACCTCATACATGGTTTGTAATTCGGTAAGGGTAAATTTTTCGGGGAGAAGGTGAAAGCCAACCGGATGATATTGTACTGACTCACGGAGGTTTACCAAAGCACTGCTTATAATTTCATGATGGTCGAAACACAGCGAGGGCAGGGCATTGATATCGAACCACTGCATTTTTTTTGTCAGGGCCGATTGCCTGATGTTGTGATAACGTGGATTAATCAGGGCATAATATCCAACGGTTATAACCCGGTAATAAGGTACCCTGTTGGTACTTCCGAACGTATGGAACTGTTTCAGGTAAACATCTGTCAATCCGGTACTCGAACGGGTTATCTCCTGGGCAAATTGGTCAAGGTCAGCATCGGCCGGGGCATGGGCGCCAATTAGCCCCCAGGTATTATCGTTCGATAACGATGGATGTGTATCGTACAAAATTCTGATCTGTTCAAAATCTTCCTTTTGTTGCAAAACATGGATCAATAATTTCGGGTCGGCCTGCCACAACAGTACATTTAATTTTTCTCCATCAAACCCGAATATCACACAATCGACAGAAATATTTTTTAATAACATTTGATTTGGTATTTCAACAAAAATAATCAAAATCAATTAAGAACCTGAGATGGATATTACATTTTTATTCTGATATTTACTAACAAACCATTCTGCTTCGGGAATTATTCCAATTGAAAATTGCCGATATTACTTTAATGCTGATGAAAGGATTAACTTTGCACCGCAAAATTTTAAATCAGTAATTAATGGCATTGAAATGCGGAATAGTAGGGTTGCCCAATGTGGGAAAGTCAACCCTGTTTAATTGTTTGTCGAGCGCAAGGGCCCAATCGGCTAACTTTCCTTTTTGTACCATCGAACCCAATGTTGGTATTATTACTGTGCCCGATGAAAGGCTGATAAAACTTGCCGAGATCGATAAACCAGCCAGGGTTGTTCCTACTACCGTCGAAATTGTTGATATTGCCGGTTTGGTAAAAGGGGCTTCAAAAGGTGAAGGCTTAGGCAACCAGTTTCTGGCAAATATCCGTGAAACCGATGCAATTATCCATGTGCTGCGCTGTTTCGATAACGACAATATTGTGCATGTTGACGGATCGATTGACCCCGTTCGCGATAAAGAAATTATCGACATCGAACTTCAATTGAAAGACCTTGAAACCATCGAAAACAGGCTTGACAAAATTGAAAAGCAGGCCAGGCATGGTGGCGATCATAAAGCGAAAAGGCTTTATGAACTTGCCCTGCAGATTAGGGATGTGCTATTGCAGGGAAAATCGGTCAGGACTTTGAAATTGCACGATGAAGATGCAAAAATTGTGAAAGAATTGTTCCTTCTTACCAACAAGCCGGTATTGTATGTCTGTAATGTAGATGAAGCTTCGGCTAAAACAGGTAATAAATATGTCGAAGCCGTCAAAAAAGCTATAGAAGGCGAAGATGCCGAATTTATGGTTGTTGCCGCTGCTACTGAGGCAGATATTGCCGAACTGGAAACCTATGAAGAAAAACAGCTCTTTCTTGATGAACTCGGGTTGGACGAACCTGGCGTGAACAAACTTATTCATGCTGCTTATAGACTCTTGAACCTGCAAACTTTTTTTACAACCGGAAAGGACGAGAGCCGCGCATGGACATTCAGAAAAGGAATGAAGGCGCCACAGACAGCGGGTATCATACATACCGATTTCGAACGAGGCTTTATCAGGGCCGAAGTAATTAAATTCGACGATTATGTGCGTCTCGGGTCGGAGGCCGCCTGCCGCGAAGCCGGTAAAATTGCCATCGAAGGGAAAGACTATCTGGTACAGGATGGGGATATTATGCACTTTAGGTTTAATGTTTGATTATGAGTCATTTTATGCCTTTTTTCGTTCGGTAATGAATTTTTGAAATATTAATTTTTGTGGTCAGGGTGTTTCGTTTCGAAATACCCTGATTTTTTATGTACTTATATCATTTTGTATCAAACATGGACCAAAATGTTATATATATGTAAAAATAATTAATAAAAACATGGAAAAAAGGCAATAATAATTTTATATTAGTGTCAAAATGTTTATTATTGCACAAAGAATTAAATAAAATGACAAAAATATGTGTGGAATTGTATGTGCATTTGACTTAAAGACGGGTTCAACAGAATTACGACAACAGATACTGAAAATGTCGAAAAGGGTGCGGCACCGCGGCCCCGACTGGTCGGGGATTTATTGTGGCAATAATGCCGTAATGGCCCATGAACGCCTTTCAATTGTTGACCCGGCATCGGGAGGACAACCTTTATACAGTAACGACAGAAAGCAAATACTTGCCGTGAACGGCGAAATATATAATCATCGTGAAATCAGAAAGGGTTTCGAAGGAAAGTACCAGTTTCTGACCCAATCCGACTGCGAAGTAATAATTCCTTTATACCGCCAGAAAGGTGTCGATTTTCTGGATGATATGAATGGTATTTTCGCTTTTGCCCTTTACGACGAAGAAAAGGATGCTTATCTGATTGCACGCGATCATATTGGGATTATTCCACTTTATATGGGCTGGGATTCGTATGGAAATTTTTATGTGGCATCTGAACTTAAAGCCCTTGAAGGTTATTGTAAAAAGATTCAGGAGTTTCCGCCGGCACACTATTTATGGAGCGGCGATGGGGAGCTTAAGAAATGGTACAACAGGGAATGGACCGAATATGAAAATGTGAAAGATAATCCTGCCAGTATTGAAGAATTAAGGGATGCTCTCGAAGCAGCCGTCCACAGGCAATTAATGTCGGACGTACCCTATGGTGTGTTGTTATCGGGAGGCCTCGATTCGTCGATAACTTCGGCAGTGGCCAAGAAATTTTCCGCTATGCGTATCGAATCGGGCGACCAGCAGCCAGCGTGGTGGCCGCAACTCCATTCCTTTGCAATTGGTTTGGAGGGGTCGCCCGATCTCGCAGCAGCCCGAAAAGCGGCCGATCATATCGGTACCATACATCACGAAATACATTATACTATCCAGGAAGGGCTCGATGCCATCCGCGACGTAATTTACCACCTCGAAACGTATGATGTTACTACCGTGAGGGCTTCAACCCCGATGTACCTGATTGCCAGAGTGATCCGTTCTATGGGAATTAAAATGGTACTTACCGGCGAAGGTGCCGATGAAATTTTCGGTGGTTACCTCTATTTTCATAAGGCGCCAAACCCCGAAGAGTTTCATAAGGAAACGGTAAGAAAACTGTCGAGGCTTCATTTATACGATTGTCTGAGGGCAAATAAATCGCTTGCGGCATGGGGTGTCGAGGGGCGCGTTCCCTTCCTCGATAAAGAGTTTCTCGATGTGGCCATGCGGCTCAATCCGGCTGAAAAGATGGCCCGGAACGGACGCATCGAAAAGTGGGTGCTCCGTAAAGCATTTGAAAAATATCTACCTGAAAATATCGTATGGCGTCAGAAAGAGCAATTTTCGGATGGTGTTGGATACGGGTGGATCGATACCCTTAAAAAAATCGCTTCCGACCAGGTAAGCGACGAAATGATGGCCAACGCAAAATATCGTTTCCCCATCAATACCCCTATGTCGAAAGAGGAATATGTGTACCGCTCCATATTTACCGAACATTTCCCTTCCGATTCGGCAGCCGCATGTGTGCCATCGGTTCCTTCAATTGCTTGCAGCACCGGAGAGGCCCTGGCGTGGGATGCTTCTTTCCGCAGCAATGCCGATCCCTCAGGACGAGCAGTTGTGTCTGTTCACGAAAAAGGGACACAGTTTTTACAAACGGCTTAAATTCAATAGATTCAGTATTTTCAACAATTCCTTACTTTTTCTGTTTACTAACAACATTAAAATAGATTGTGTGAAATGATTTACTACTTTCGCACTTTAATTGTTGTTATCAAAATTTTGTGAAATGAAGAATGTATTGATTTTAACATTGTTGCTGTTGGGATTTGCCTGTTCGCAACAAAAAGGATATAAAATTGAAGTTGCCCTCGATGGCGCTGACGGGGTAATTTTACTGGAGCAACGCGAAGGTAACCGCTTTGTGGTTAAGGACTCTGCCAGGATTGTTAATGGCAAAGCCGTATTGCAGGGTGAAGTTGAATTCCCTGAAATGTATTTTTTGTCGTTGCAGGGAACCAATCAGCGTGGGCTGATTTTTGTTGAGAATGTAAGGATGAAAATCACCGGACATGCCGACAGCCTTCGATTTGTCAGGATAACGGGTTCTCCCGTAAATGACGAATACCAGGCCATCAGGGCCGAACTCGATGCCGACAGTGAAAGAGGAATGGCCCGTTATCAGGAATATCAGATCGCTGTTCAGCAAGGAAATCCCGAAGCCGGTAAGATAATGGACGAAGTACGCGCGATATTTGACCAGCAGGAAGAAAAAATGGTGCAATTCATCCGCAATAATCCGAAGTCGTGGATTAATCCGGTTTTACTGGAACAGGTTCAGCAAGGGCGTGAGCCCGACGAGCTTGAGGCATTAATCACCGCTCTCGATCCCGCCGTTCAGAATGTTCCATCGGTTAAGGCAATTAACGAAAGGGTTCAACGGTTGAAAAATGTGGCAATCGGAAAAATTGCCCCTGATTTTGTTCAGAACGATCCTGATGGGAATCCCATCCGGTTATCGGATGTCTATTCGAAAAATGCATATACCCTAATCGATTTCTGGGCTGCCTGGTGTGGTCCCTGTCGAATGGAAAATCCTAATATTGTCGCTGTTTTCAATGACTACAAGGATAAAGGTTTTGGTGTCTTTGGCGTTTCGCTCGACCGCTCGAAAGACGACTGGTTAAAAGCAATCGAGGATGACCGCTTGACCTGGCCGCACGTTTCCGACCTGCAATACTGGCAGAATGAGGCTGCTGCGCTTTATAGTGTAAATTCCATACCAGCCAGTTTTTTGGTTGACAGGGAAGGAAAAATTGTAGCCAAAAACCTTCGCGATCAGGCATTGAGAGATAAAATTGCAGAGCTTCTACCCTGATGATCTGTCAAAAATATTTTCGAATAAAAAGTTCCTTCCATTATCAGGGAGGAACTTTTTTCTTTAATTGGGAATACCTTTACAGGTAAAAAATTGATTGAATATCGGAAATTATGGAACAACTGACATTGACCACACCGGCCTTATTGTTTTCAGCCATATCACTGATCCTGCTTGCCTATACCAATCGTTTTCTGGCGTATGCCAGCGTGGTCCGCAACCTCCATGCTCAGTTCAAGAAGGATCCAAACAGACTTTTAATAGGTCAGATCAATAACCTGCGAAAACGGTTGTACCTGACACGGTCGATGCAGATACTTGGCATATCCAGTCTTTTGTTGTGCGTGTTGTGTATGTTCCTGATTTATGTGGAATGGCAGGCAACCGCCGAGCTGATATTCGGAATAGCCTTATTGCTGCTCATTACGTCATTGGCTTTATCGGTATGGGAGATTCAGATTTCGGTTAAGGCACTCGACCTGCACCTTAGCGATATGGAGGAAATCGGATGAGTTACTTGGGTGAAATTGCCGCTTTGTTAACAGCGGTATTCTGGACCGTAACAAGCATGTCGTTCGAGTCGGCAGGGAAAAAGGTTGGCTCACTTGCCGTTAACCTGATCAGACTTGTGATTGCTTTTGTCATTTATTCGGTATATCTGAAAATTACCAGGGGAATGTTTCTGCCGCTTGATGCAGGAGCCGAACGCTGGATGTGGCTAAGCCTGTCGGGGTTGGTAGGTTTTGTAATTGGTGACTTGTTGTTGTTTCAATCGTTTGTTGTGGTTGGGGCAAGGGTTTCTATGCTGATCATGTCGTTTACGCCCCCCATAACTGCACTGATCGGTTGGATGGTACTAGGTGAGGTACTCACCCCGATGAATTGGCTCGGAATGGCCATAACCGTTTCGGGGATCAGCATGGTAATTCTCAAGCGCCAAAAAGGCAACGGAAGCACACGGCTCCCTATACTTACGTCGGCATATTCGGTACAGGGTATCCTGCTTGCCTTTGGAGGAGCATTGGGGCAGGCTACCGGACTTGTGCTCAGTAAAAAGGGAATGGGCGATTACAATGCATTTGCTTCCTCGCAAATCAGGGTAATTACCGGAATAATCGGATTTACCATACTCTTTTTTATTATGCGCAGGTGGAAAAGGGTGGGACAAGCCCTGAAGAACAAACCGGCGATGAAAAGAATTGCATTAGGATCGGTATTCGGGCCTTTTCTAGGCGTTTCATTCTCGCTTCTCGCAGTGCAGCATACACAGGCAGGAATAGCTGCTACCATTATGGCCATCGTGCCGGTACTGATAATTCCGCCCGCGATAATTATTTTTAAGGAAAGGCCAAACTGGCACGAAATAGTAGGGGCTGTAATTACAGTTAGTGGGGTTGCAATTTTTTTTCTGTAAGTGAATTTCGCATAAATTATTACCTCTATTTTTCATATATTTGGTAAACTTTAAAAATCAAGCGAATGGATGCAAAAGTAAAAGCAATTGTATCGCACCTGTGGTGGATAGGATGGATAATTGCCCTTGTGGTTAACATGAACCAAAAAGAAGAGTATGCCAGCTTTTATATCAGGCAAACACTTGGATTATGGGTAGCCAGTGTTGCCTTGGCTTTTGTTGCCTGGATCCCGATACTGGGCTGGCTCGTCGGCCTGGTGGGTGTTATTTTGTTGTTTGTTTTCTGGCTGATGAGTCTTATCTGGTCAATCAGTGGTGAAAAGAAAGAAGTGCCATGGATTGGTCACTATTTCCAGGATTGGTTCAGAGCGCTTTAAGAAATTAGAAAAAGGATAAGTATTTATCCTGATTTTTTCCTCCGAATCGCACAATCGCAATTTTTGAGTTTACCGATGTTGTTTTCGAGCACCGGATGTTATCTTCTATTTTATTAAAACCATCTACATTGCATTTTTTTTAATTTTGCATTAAATTATTCTATTCTTGAGTTTAGTTTAATTTATCCGGTCAGTTCAGGAGAAAAAGTAATTATTTCCGGGAGATTTATTGTGTAATTGATTATGAAGCAAAACATACTATTCTTTGTTAAACATTATTTCTTTTGGCTGATTTATTTTGTTTTATTAAGGCTTGTTTTTCTCTTATTGAACCTGAAATTGACCATTAGAATGGGGATTCCCGATTTCATGGGTACTTTTTGGTTTGGTATTAAAATGGATTTATCTGTAGCCGCTTATTTTTCTGTGGTTCCGGGTTTATTGCTTTCAATTAGGTATATCCTGAATAATAATATCTTGATCCGGTTTCTTAGGATTTATTCTTTTTCATTATTATTCATCGTAACAATCTTAGCGTTGAGCGACCTTGTGCTTTATCCGCACTGGGGAACCAGGCTCGGGATTTTATTTATAAGGGCTGTTGCCGATCCGGTGGGGCTAAGCTCTACATTAAAATGGTGGCAATTTCTTCTGGGAGCAATGGTGTGTTTTTCATGGGCATATCTTTGGTATAAAGCTTATTGCCGGCTGGTTGAAAATGCATTGAAAAAAGAGTTAAGCGGTAATTTTTGGTTTCCTTCGATAGTTATGTTGTTTTTGACCGCATTTCTGATATTACCCATACGGGGAGGAATTGACCGCTCGCCTTTAAATCACAGCAGTGTTTCGTTCAGCGAAAATTATTTTGCCAATCAGGCCGCATTCAATTTTTTCTGGAGCTTTGCTCACGATCTTCTTGAAAACAGCGATACAAAAAATCCGGCAGTTTACATGGATGACCGCCTCAGTAAAGAAATTTTTTACAGCCATTTTCATAAGGAGGATACATTGCTGTTCCCAAAGTTTTTAAAAAGAGTTGGTAACGCACCCCCTAATGTAATCATGGTTATTCTGGAAAGTTTTTCTAATAAACTGATTGGACCATTAGAGGGAATTCCTGATTTAACACCTGGATTGAATACATTGTGTAACGAAGGAATAACTTTTTCAAATTTTTTTGCAACCGGCAACCGTTCCGATAAAGGTTTATCCGGTTTAATAGGTGCCTATCCTGCATTGCTGAATACCTCAATGCTCAACCAGATGGAAAAAGCCCGAAGCCTCGATTATCTGCCCCGTCATTTCAGTAGTAATGGGTATTCAACCGCATTTTATTACGGTGGAGACATCAATTTTTACAACACCAGATTATTGATGATCCAGGCAGGGGTGAGCCAACTGGTATCGAAGAGTGATTTTCCCTCTAAGGTTAGGAATATGTCGAAATGGGGTGTACCCGACGGATTTTTGTACGATAAATTCCTTGAAGATTTATCTCAGGCGCAACAACCCTTTTTTAGAATGGTTTATACCATAAGCAGTCACGATCCCTTTGATGTGCCATTCAACCGTATTCAAGGGATAGGAATGAAGAACAGGTATTTAAATTCGGTAGCATATGCCGATAGCTGCCTTTACGAATTTGTTGTAAAACTGAAAAGTTCACCTCTTTGGGAGAATACCTTGCTTATAATAACTTCAGACCACGGTTCCATCGAACCCGGGCCCACAACCCCGCAAGAGCCTGATTCGTAC
>CAZMDP010000006.1:0-13256 GCA_964565015.1 uncultured Prolixibacteraceae bacterium
CGACTGGGTGAACTGGCTCTGGCTTTCGGGCGACCATATTGTTGAACAGCATGTCCACAACATCGACGTGATCAACTGGTTTACCGGAACTCACCCCATCAAAGCTGTAGGTTTTGGTTCGCGCCAGCGTAGGGTGACAGGCGATCAGTACGACAACTTCTCGGTTGATTTTGTGTATGACAACGGTATGCACATGCACAGTATGTGCCGCCAGATTAACGGCTGTGCAAACAACGTGAGCGAGTGGATCCGTGGTACAAAAGGCCAGACCAACTGTGCTAACAAAATTTACGACCTGAAAGGGAACGAAATTTATGCATTCCAATATCCGGCCGATGCAGAAGGCAAGCCCCAGCGAATTGACCCATACCGTCAGGATCATGTTAACCTGATCACCTGCATCCGTCAGAACATTCCGGTTAACGAAGCCGAAGGAATTGCCATTAGTTGTATGGTTGCCATTATGGGAAGGGTTTCGGCATACACCGGCAAGGAAGTTACATGGGACGAAATGATGAACTCCGATATGAAACTCGGTCCTGCAACCTACATTATGGGCGACGTTGGTATTGTGGCCACAGCGACCGTTCCGGTTCCTGGCGAAGCTTCACAATCCTGAGGATCAGCCGTTCTACCAAGATATAAATAAAAAAAGGCCGGTTATCGCGAGGTAACCGGCTTTTCATTTTAATCAACCTAACTTTGCAGGATACTTTTTTTGCGGAATAATGTACCTATCGTATAGCCAGAGCAGGATAACCGCAGAAACAGCGATTCCCGAAAACAGGTACCATATCGAATGTGGTTTATATGTACTCCAGAGAAAATTTGTCAGTTCCGCTCCGGACATGTTTAATTGTATGGCAGCTTCGTTGAAGAAATCATTTTTACTATATGTGTCAGAAAGGACGGGAAGATTGAGACCGCGGGCAGCAGTTTCGAGCCGGAGCAGGTAAAACTTATCGGCAATCCTTTCGAACGGCCCTCCCGATATCCATCCGGCCAGCTGGTGACTTGCCGCAATGGGCAGAAATGAGGTTCCCATATACAAGGCTTTTTTATCTTCGGGGGCAATACGACCAACATATTCGGTAAATTTCGGAGAACTGCCCATTTCACCGAGGGCAAATATCAGAATCCCCAACAATACCAGCCATCCGCTCTGCGAAGAAAACATCAGTCCAACGCCTCCGCTCAGTACAAGTATTCCCCCCATCATGGCCGACAATGGCCTGAACCGCATAACAAAAGCCGAAACAACCAGTTGGAAAACAATAATGAAAAAGGCATCCATACTTGAAAGGGTTACCGCCGAAATGGTACCTTCGGCTGTTCCGATTTTCTGAGCTAACCAGGGCCAGAAAGCGTGGATACCGTCATATAGTCCGGAGGTATTTACCCATTGATCGACAAAAACCGGAAAAGAGTAATACAACTGGTTAAATGCTGTCCAGAACAATACCATAATAATAAGGAACAATATGTATCTCCAGTTTTCAAGCGTAATAAGTATATTTTTGAAAGCCTGCACAATGCTTTGACCTAAAGTTTTTTCTGTGTCTTTAACAATTGGATCTTTAAAAAAGAAGAGGGTAATGATGTAGTTAACCGCCAAGGTTGCCATCGATATATAAAAAACATAGTCCCAGCTTTTGCCCATTACCACCCCGGCTATAAAAGGACCAATAAAACCACCAATGTTAATCATCATGTAAAATATCCCAAAGCCGATTGACGATGTTTCGGCAGTAGTGGTGCGCGCAATCATAGCAGAAATAATTGGCTTGAATAAAGCTCCGCCAATACAGGTCCATATAAAGGCAAAAAACGCAAGCCCAAAGGTATCGAAGGTCCTGATCATGTAGAACCCGCTGATATAGACCGTAAACGAAAGGATAAGCATACGGGTATATCCCACTTTGTCGGCAATGGCACCGGTAATCAGGGGGAGTAGGTAAAGCAGCATCGAACCAGTGCCCATAATAATTCCTTTTTGTGCCTGCGATAAACCCAAAGCACCGGTATCTTTCGAGTTTACCAGATAAAGGGCAAAAGCCATATAAAACCCGTACCATGCCCATCTTTCAAACAATTCGATTACGTTCGACGCCCAAAACGTCCGGCTGTACTGCCTGAAAACCTGTAATGCCTTCACTTGTCGATAATTTTATGATTAGACCCCTAAAATAGTAAAATTGGCCGAAGTGCATAAAAAAGGTATCCCTCTCCTGGAATACCTTTATTGTAAAAGTATGAAAATTTAGCGAAGAAAATATTTCTGAACTATAGTTGGATCAGCTTCCGAAAATATTGGTGAAAATGGCAAAAGCTAAAATTATCAGGAAAATTACAATTAAAATCAGGAATACATAAATAGTCCCTTTTTTAAGCCCCTTTTTAACGGTTTCCCTTTTTTCGCGCGAGCAAAGGTTTTCAATTGAATTGACCAGTTTTTCGGGGGCTTTTTCACTTTTTACAATATAATCGGCCGCTCCAAGCTTAATAATTTTTACCGCAGTTTCAACATCATTCTGTCCGCTCAGGAAAATAAAATCGATGTGTGGTTTCGTTTCATGAACCTTCCGCATCAGATCAAGCCCGGTAAAACCGGAATAGGCATAGTTTAATACGATGATATCAGGGTTGAGATCGATCTTTTTCAGGCACTCTTCGGTATTGCTGAACGAATGTACCTGTTTGTATTTTTTGGCACGTAAAACACCTGTAATCAGCGTGTTGTACACCGGATTGTCTTCTACAACAAAAATTAACGGGTTTCTGATGTTTTGCATAATCTGTCAAAAATTTAGTTGGATTTTCGCGACGTTAATTTACCAATTTTTCTAATACGTAAAATACCCTGTAATAATTGTCTTA
The DNA here is from genome assembly GCA_964565015.1 of uncultured Prolixibacteraceae bacterium. Classification (GTDB taxonomy): domain Bacteria; phylum Bacteroidota; class Bacteroidia; order Bacteroidales; family Prolixibacteraceae; genus UBA1413. The sequence continues at coordinate 2,878 of CAZMDP010000006.1, forward strand.
AAATTCAAAAAAATGGAGTTGGTTGTTTCAGTTTAGGCTAAATATTCCCATTTTTGAACAAAGAAATTTTAACCGGAAGGTAAATGTTCATTAATGAACCGGCTACTTCCCTTAAAAATAAAAATCATGTTACTGGTTATCGATATAGGAAATACAAACATAGTTTTTGGGATTAACGATTCGGGCACATGGGTTTCCGACTGGAGGATACAAACCGATGTAAATAAAACTGCCGATGAATATGAAGTTATTTTCAGGTCGTTGCTTTCGAGCGAAGATTTTGGAAACGGGCTCATTGATTCGGTTGTGTTGAGTAGTGTAGTACCCACGCTGGTTCAGCCGTTTATCGATATGTTATCGAAATACCTGAAACTAACACCGATCATTTTAGGCCCCGAATTATATGGAAAACTTCCCATCAAAGTGTTAAACCCGTATCAAATAGGCTCCGATCTGGTTGCCAACTCCCTTGCTGCGTTCGAAAAATACGGCGAATATGTTACCGTTATCGATTTTGGTACAGCATTAACCTTCACTACGGTTGGATCAGGGGGGCAGATATTGGGAGTTTCTATAGCTCCTGGCCTGAATACAGCTGTAAATGCCCTTGCCGGTAAAACCGCCCAGTTGCCCAAGGTACATCTGATCCCACCTCCTTCGGTATTGGGGCAGAACACTGTTCATGCCATTCAATCGGGGATCGTTTTAGGATATTCAGGGCTTGTTGGTTCAATCATTAAGCTTGTTGAGGAAGAGTTGAAACGACGGGTTACCGTTGTTGCGACCGGTGGACTAAGCAGCACCATTGCGCACATAATCCCATCCATTCAGTTTGTTGAACCTTTGCTAACCCTCGATGGGCTGAAACTTGTCAGGGACTACAGCCTCAGGGAAGATTAGACGATTTATATTTTAGCTCAGGTTAATACACGCATGACAAAAATCCACCGTTGTTTCGTATTATTGCGGGCAATTATTTAATGCCTTTTTTCAGAAATCAGTAAGCAATATAATTTATAAAATTGAGTTTATTCCATCAGAAAAACAAGAGATATTTGAGGTTAAGATTTATACATACAGCGCTGATATTTATTCTGGCAGGAATCATTTCCGGATGCTCAACCGAAAAAAACACACGCGCATCCAGGGCTTATCATAACCTTACTTCGAGGTACAATATTTATTTTAATGGTAACGAGAGCTTAAAAGCCGGATTGAAGCGGATCGACCAGAATGTGGAAGATGATTATACGCGCATTTTGCCTATTTACAAAGAGAGTTATCCCACGGCTGGTTCGGCTGCACGCGCCGATATGGATAACGCAGTGCAGAAGGGAAGCAAAGTGGTGGCCAACCGCTCCATAACCGCAAAGCCCAAACGCCGCAGGATAAGAACGCGCAGTTATCAGGAATTTGCCCGTCGCGAAGAATTCAACAACTGGGTCGACGACAGTTACTTGCTTATTGGGAAGGCCTATTTTTACCAGCATAATTTTGCATCGGCTATCGAAAACTTCTCTTACATTATTAGGAAATTTACCGAAGAAGATACCCGCTATGATGCAATGGTCTGGATGGCCAGAAGTTACAGCGAAATGGAACGCTTTACCGAGGCTTCCGAAATGTTGCAGGCGCTTCAGGCCGATCCGAATTTTCCCCGTCGCCTCGAAAAGGAACTCGCCAAAGTAAACGCCGACTTTTACCTGAAACAGAACGAATACCCTGAAGCCATCAAACTACTCGAAATTGCCCTTCGAAAAGCATACGGGCGAAAAGAAAAGGCACGGTTGCAATATATTCTTGCCCAGCTATACCGCGAAACCGGAAATACACAGCAGGCCGCCGATGCCTTTATGGCTGTAACCCGTTTGAACCCGCCCTATAAAATGGCTTTTAATGCCCGTATTAATGCAGCATTGCTTTACTCAGGCCTGGGTCAATCAGAAAAACTGAAAAAAGACCTGAGTAAAATGTTGCGCGATGAAAAGAACCTCGAATTCAGGGACCAGATTTATTTTGCTTTAGGCAATATCTATTTCCGAGAAGGAAATCTCACACAGGCCATCGATAATTTCAGGAAATCGGTGGCAGTGAGTGTTGACAATGATTATCAGAAAGCCCAATCGGCCATTACCCTCGCCGAAATATTTTTCGATGACCGCAAATACCGCGAATCGCAGGCATATTACGATACGGCCATGATGGTGATCGACAACAATTACCCCAATTACCCCACCATTGATGTACGTTACAAAGGTCTAACCCGCCTGGTTGAGAATCTCGAAATGGTTGAAGTTCAGGATAGTTTGCAGAGGCTTGCCCTGATGCCCGAGTCGCAAAGGAATGCCATGATTGAGAAATATATTGCCGCCGAACGTCAGAAGCAGCGCGATGCCGAACTGATGGCCAATCAGCAGCAAATGGAGCGGGGGTATTACAGGGCAAATGAATACCGTTTTGGGTTAGGTCGCTCTGACGAAGGTGGCGGGTGGTATTTTTACAACCCGCAAACCGTATCGTACGGAAAAGCCCAGTTTACCCAGCGTTGGGGCCGTCGAAGGCTCGAAGACAACTGGCGCAGGCTTAACAAGGCTGTAGTAACCGACGACCAATTAGGCGATTTTGCCGAACTTGTTGATTCGACAAAACTCATCGTCAGGGAAACCGACCCTATGAAACAGGAGTATTACTTACAGGACCTTCCTCTTACCGACTCGTTAATGGCCATTTCGCACGAAAAAATAAGGGACGCCCTCTACAATGCCGGGAAAATATTCAAATCCGATTTTAATGATTATCCGCGGTCTGCCGAATCGTTTGAGGAACTTAACCGTCGATACCCCGATAACATTTACCTGCTTTCGGCGCTATTCGACCTGTACGATGTTTATGAACTGATGGGCGACAGGGCAAGGGCGCTTTACTACCGGGATTTAATCGTACAGAAATTCCCCGACAGTAAATATGCTCAGTATTTGCTGAATCCAAACTTTTTTGCTGAAATGCAGGAAAGGCAGGATCGTTTGAACCGGCTTTACCAGGATGCGTTCAGGGAATATAAATCCGGCAGATACGCTCAGGTAAGTGAACTTACTGAGCAGATGAAAACCTTAGAACCCGATAGCCTGCTCCTGTCGAAAATTGATTTCATGGGTTCGGTTGCCCGCGGTGCACGAAGCGATATGCGTAATTTCGAAGTATTACTGCAAAAATATATTGCCGATTACCCAAAGGCAGAAACCACCCCTCTTGCAAAAGAAATTTTAGCCCTGATCCAGGATAATGCACTTTCTGATTATCAGAAACTTGTTGAGATGGGTTATCTGCACGACGAGATTAAAAACACAGAGACCATTGGCGGAAATCAGGCCGAAGATGATGAATTTGGCGGAAAATTCAGTTACGACGAAGAACTTGTCCACTACTTTGTGATAACTTACCCCCGAAGTGCCAATGTTGACCTGAACCGTTTAAAATTTGATATTGCCAATTATAACCTCGATCATTACACCCGTTACGATTTTGATATTGAAGGTGAGAACCTCGATGCAAATACTGCGATGGTTAGGGTACAATCGCTCGGTAATAAAGAGCAGGCGCTCATCTATTTCAGGGCTATCATCCGAAAACCCGAAGTGTTCAGAACCTTGCGCGGTGTTGACTATTACAATTTTGTGGTTTCCTCGACCAACTTCAGGCAGATAGTGGCCGATAAATCGCCATCGGAATATTTACGTTTTTATCTGAAAAACTACAGCCGCTTTATTGGTCCGGATTTTACCGATGAGGAAGCGCCCGAAGTTTCGCCCGAAGAACTCATGGCCAGGGCTCAGCGTGAGGACGACCTCCTGAGCGAAAGGGGCAGGTTTGTAAAAGTCGATGTTCCGATTGCCGAAGCAATGTTCTCAACCGCAATTGATACCACACAGGCTTTTGTTATTGCCGTAAACAATAAAAATCTTTCGTTGAGGCCGCTTCTGAACCAGTTTGCCGATTTTAACCGGCAGGAATTCAGGATTTGGAACCTCGCCTTGCAGATCAGGCAGGCCGGCGATTATCAGTTTGTTGTTATCAGAGGGCTGCCCGGTTATACCGAAGGTATGTCATACTTCAGGAAAGTGATCCTCGAACGTTCGCTTTTTGCCAGTCTCGGGCAGGTTTCGTACCGGAACTTTGTAATTACCGACCGCAACCTCGAACGGTTGCTTCAGAATACTGCCGTTGATACCTATATGGATTTCTTCCGCACCAATTACATACAACGGGCCGGCCAGGTGCCATCGACTCCGGTTGCTCCGGCAACCAATCAACCGGCAACCGGAGCTGTCCAGACTCCTGAAACCAATTTGCAGCCTCCCGCTCAAACCATCCAATCGGCTCAAAACCAGGTCGATGTCGATTATAGCGGACCCTACAGCCTGCAAATCGAAAATCGTCACCTATTTGTTCTGGTCGTTCCTTCCGAAGGTTTCAACAAAGAACAACTCATTGCAAACATTCGCGGGTTTAATTCGGCCTCTTTCGGAAATCTTTCCCTGGAGATATCCGAAAACAGACTCGACGATTTCAGGTTAATGGTTCAGGTTTCAGGGCTCCAGTCGCGCACCCAGGCGAGGGAATACCTGCAGCAGATTGTGCGGGACCGAAATATTTTTGAGCCTCTTGGAAACGCCGATTACAGGAACTTCATAATCACTCCCGAAAACCTGACCGTGTTCGTGAGCCGCAGAAATATTACCGAGTACATGGATTTTTACCGAAGGTTTTACTTAGGTCAGTAAAGATTAGAATATGAGAAAAATAAATATACTTTGGGTCGATGATGAAATTGACCTGCTCAGGCCGCATATAATCTTCCTGCGCGAAAAGGGTTACGACGTTGAAACAGCCAACAACGGGGCCGATGCGCTCGATATGGTGGGCCGAAGTTATTTCGACATAATCTTTCTGGATGAAAATATGCCCGGGTTAAGTGGCCTCGAAACCCTCAGCCGGATAAAAACCATTTCTCCCAACATTCCGGTGGTAATGATTACCAAAAGTGAGGAAGAAAATATCATGGATGAGGCAATCGGATCTAAAATCGCCGATTACCTCATTAAACCCGTGAACCCGAAACAGATTTTGCTTTCCCTCAAAAAAAATGTTGAAAAAAAGCGGCTGGTGACCCAGCAGACCACATCGGCCTATCAGATGGAGTTTTCGCAGATAGGGATGCGGCTGAACGATAAACTTAGTGCCGACGAATGGAGCGACATTTACCGTAAACTAGTATTCTGGGAACTTGAACTCAGTGCTTCCGACGATTCTGCTATGGACGAAATACTCACCATGCAGAAAAACGAGGCCAATACGGGTTTTGCCCGATTTATCAGGGAAAATTATCTGAAATGGTTCGGAAAATCGGTTGGCGAGCGGCCTTTACTTTCGACCGATATTTTCAGGCATAAAGTATTTCCGTTGCTTAATTCGGGGAAGAAAGTATTTGTATTGGTGATCGATAATATGCGTTACGACCAATGGCGGGTCCTCAGCCGTGTTATCAATCAGTACTTTCACACCGAAGATGAACTGCTCTATTACAGTATTCTCCCCACTGCAACCATGTATGCCCGCAATGCAATGTTTGCTGGGCTTATGCCTTCGGAGATTGAAAAGCTTTACCCCGGCATGTGGGACGACGACGATAACGAAGGCAATAAAAACCAGTTCGAGGATCAGTTGCTGCAACGGCAAATGCAACGGCTTGGGCGTAAAGAAAAGCTATATTTTGATAAAGTATCGAACCTTAAAACAGCCCGAAAGCTTACCGATACCATACAGGGAGTTAAAGAAAACGATCTTTCGGTTATGGTTTTCAACTTTGTGGATATGATTTCTCATGCCCGCACCGAAATGGATATGATCAGGGAGCTGGCGTCGGACGAAAAGGCTTACCGCTCGCTAACACTGAGCTGGTTTAACCATTCATCCCTGCTCGACCTGCTCAAAGCCTTGTCGGCTATGGATATACGGTTGGTGGTTACTACCGATCACGGTACCATAAGGGTAAACAATCCGGTAAAAGTGATTGGCGACCGCGAAACCAACACTAATCTGCGTTATAAACTCGGTCGCAACCTCAACTACAAAGCCAAACAAGTATTCGAAGTAACCAATCCGCGCGAAGCGTTTCTCCCATCGAGAAACGTAAGTACCACTTACATTTTTGCACAGGGCGCCGATTTTTTTGTTTATCCGAACAACTATAACTATTACGCCAACTACTACAACAATACATTTCAGCATGGAGGTATTTCGCTCGAAGAGGTTCTGGTACCGGTTGTTACCCTGTCGCCAAAGAAATAATCACTAATCGGGCAAATACTATTTGCCGGAAATTTTCTGTTCAAATTATCAGTTTGTAATTGTGCCTTTCTTCATCTGGGCATAAAGTTTATTGGCAAAAATAAAATCGTTCAGGATTACATTGTCCGATTTCAGTATATCGTGTTTTGAGCCTTCCCAGCATTTTTCCCCTTTATGTATAAATAATACGCTTTCGCCAATTTCGATAACCGAATTCATGTCGTGTGTGTTGATGATTGTGGTCATATTAAACTCACGGGTCAGGTCGCTGATCAGTTTATCGATCATGGTAGCGGTTTCCGGATCAAGGCCCGAATTGGGCTCATCGCAGAATAGGTATTTTGGGTTAAGCGCTATGGCTCTTGCTATGGCCACCCTTTTCTGCATGCCTCCACTAATCTCCGACGGATAAAGATGGTGGGCCTTCGAAATATTCACATGGTCAAGGCAAAAATCGACCCTCATGGCTTTCTCTTTAGGGGTCATTGGGGCAAACATATCGAGCGGAAACCTCACATTTTCTTCCACCGTCAGCGAATCGAAAAGGGCGCCTCCCTGAAAAACCATTCCAACCTCCTGCCGTAATTTTTTGCGTTCACTGTTTTTCATGTTGGTAAAGTCCCGGCCATCATATAATACTGTTCCGGAATCCGGATTGTAAAGACCCAGAATACATTTAAGCAGCACGGTTTTACCCGATCCGCTCCTTCCTATAATCAGGTTGGTCAATCCTGGCTCAAAGTCAGAAGAAATGTTCTTCAGAACGGTATTCCCGTCGAACGATTTGGTTATGTTGCGGACCTGTATCATGTCAGTAGTAAGCGTGTGAGAATAAGGTCAAACAAAAGGATCAGAATATTGGTGTTTACCACGGCGCGTGTACTGGCTTTTCCGACTTCGAGCGCGCCCCCCTGAACGAAGTATCCGAAATAAGCTGGCACCGAGGCAATCAGAAACCCGAAAAAGAGCGATTTAATGAGGGTGAAAGTAACGTAATAGGGTATAAAGAGCCATCGTATGCCGTCGATATATTCGGGAATGGTTACCACGCCTACTGCAGGTCCTACAATAAGCCCTCCGGTTAGCCCGAAAAAGATGCTTAAGGTTACCAGAAAGGGCATTATAAAAACAACGGCCACAATTTTAGGTAAAATAAGGTACCCTATTGAATTAACACCCATAATTTCAAGCGAGTCGATCTGTTCGGTTACTTTCATGGAACCAATTTCGGATGTAATATTTGACCCGATTTTTCCTGCAAGTATCAACCCGATAATGGTGGATGAAAACTCCAGAATAAGGGTATCGCGGGTTCCAAGTCCGATTAGCGACTTCGGATAGAGGGGGTTTACCAGGTTATAAGCAAGCTGAATGGTTAGAATCCCCCCTATAAAAAGGGAAATCATGGCAACAATCCCGATAGAATTAATCCCTAAAGCATCAATTTCGTGAAACAATTGCCTGATATACATTTTGTGCTTTTCGGGTTTCGAGAATACCCGCCCAAGCATCCAAAAGTACCGGCCAATATGAAACAGAAAATTCATTCTCTAAAAATTTCGACTAAATTACAACTTTAATCAATACATAAGAAACTTACGCCGGCCACGTGTGCAATCATAAATAATATCATTCGGCTTTCTGCAAAAATTAAATATCTTTGAGAAAATGTTTAATAATCACTTATGAGCAATAATTATTGTATAATAATGGCAGGCGGCATTGGATCAAGGTTTTGGCCCATGAGTCGTAAAGATATGCCCAAGCAATTTCTCGATATTTTAGGAACCGGGCGCAGTTTACTACAACAGGCATTCGACAGGTTTTCGAAGGTTATTCCGGTCGAAAATTTTTATGTGGTTACCAGTGTCGATTATGTTGGCCTTGTGAAGGAACAATTGCCGCAATTGTCGAAAAACCAGATTCTTGGAGAACCTCTCCGTCGAAATACGGCCCCTTGCATTGCCTATGCGGCCAATAAAATTAAAACCATCAACCCCAACGCGAACCTTGTGGTGGCACCATCGGACCACCTCATTCTTAAAGAAGAAGAATTTCTGAAGCAAATTACCAACGGACTCGATTTTGTAGCCAACAATAGGGCATTGCTCACTCTTGGAATTTACCCAAGCCGGCCCGAAACCGGATACGGTTACATTCAGGTAGGCGAAAAGGCATCGTATAAAAACCTCGACAACCTGTACAATGTAAAAACATTCACCGAAAAGCCAAACCTTCAGATGGCCGAAATTTTTGTAAAAAGCAGGGAGTTTTTCTGGAATTCGGGTATTTTTCTTTGGTCGTTGCCCACAATTTTACGGGCATTCGAAGCGCATCTCAACGAAGTAGCCGTGCTCTTTTCGCAAGGCGAACACCTATACAACACCCCTGACGAAAAGGCATTTATCAATAAAATTTATTCCGAGTGCATGGGTATCTCCATTGACTATGGCATCATGGAAAAATCGGACAATGTATATGTGCTGACTGCCGATTTCGGATGGAGCGATCTCGGAACCTGGGGATCGTTGTACGATAATAAAGAAAAAGACGACGATGGAAATGTTGTAACCGGAGCCAAAGTTTTAACCTATGATATTAAAAACTGCATTGTGAATATGCCCCCCGAAAAGATTGTCGTTCTGCAAGGGCTTGATGGTTATATCGTAGTCGAATCGAATAACACGCTTCTTGTCTGTCGGCGCGAAGATGAGCAGCAGATCAGGCAGTTTGTGAACGATGTTCAGCTGAGAAACGGACCTCAATACGTTTAATGCTGCTGATTATCTGCAACATCATTTAAAATAAGGGAGTGGAACTTCCTTAAGCGGTAATTTCATTGTAGAAACGAAGGCAGAAAACCGGGTGCAGTTCTGTGTTTAGTAGCTTGTTCGTAAGCATAGGCAAGCTTTATCAGAATAGGTTCGCTCCATGCTTTCCCGAAGAATGAAATGCCAACGGGCAGTCCATGGACCATTCCCATAGGAACGCAAATATTCGGATACCCCGAAATGGCAGCCGGTGATGAACTGCTTCCGCTGAAATGGTCGCCGTTAACCCAGTCGATATTCCAGGCAGGGCCATTGGTTCCGGCAATTATGGCGTCGAGGTTATATTGTTCCATTACTGCATCAATGCCCTCTTTCTGGGTGAAACGTTTCGAATCGCTGTGGGCTTTCAGGTATTCGGACGATGCAAGATCGCCTTTTTCCTGGGCAAGCCTGAATATTTCCTGACCAAACCAGGGCATCTCCAATTCGGCATTTGCCTCGTTAAATGCAATAATCTCTTCGAGCGATTTAACCGGTGCGGATGGATGTCCGGCCAGGTACTGATTCAGATCGGCCTTAAATTCATATAACAATACCTGATACGATGGACTGCCCCACTTACGTTGGTGCTCGAACTTAACGGGATCGATAATTTCGGCGCCCCGGCTTTTCATCACTTCGACTGCTTCGTCGAAAAGCTTATCAACCAAAGGATTGAACCCAAGCATTTCGCGGGCAACCCCTATTCGGGCTCCTTTTAATCCATGTTCGTCCAAAAAGCGGGTATAATCTGAAAAAATTGTTCCGCGAGGCACGTAGGTTTCAGCATCCATATCGTCGAACCCGGCCAGGGCGCCCAATAAAATGGCTGCATCGGCAACTGTACGGCACATGGGGCCTGCAGTATCCTGACTGTGGGCAATGGGTATTATCCCTCGCCGGCTCCACAATCCAAGCGTTGGTTTTATGCCAACAATTCCGTTTACCCCCGATGGGCAAACAATCGAACCATTGGTTTCGGTTCCTATGCCAATGGTACAAAGGTTTGCAGCCACGGCTGCACCGGTTCCCGAACTCGATCCGCAAGGGCTGCGGTCGAGGCAATAGGGGTTGCGTACCTGTCCGCCACGCCCGCTCCAACCGCTGCTCGACCTGTCGCTGCGGAAATTTGCCCATTCGCTCAGGTTGGTTTTTCCGAGTAGTACTGCTCCGGCTTCCCTGAGCGCCTTTACAATGGGTGCATCGGCGGGAGCATAATGG
>CAZMDP010000007.1:0-12859 GCA_964565015.1 uncultured Prolixibacteraceae bacterium
GGTACTATACCCGAAAACTTGATTCATGTATGTAATTACTTTTTAGAATATCAGAAAAACTTAATCACGGTTATCTGAAACACAAAATATCGTAATTTGGTAGCTTATACATTTTGATAGATGATGGAACCACAAGATCGGAACAATGAAATAAAAACCAGCAGCCCGGAAGAAAAATTGACAGCCGAAAAGAGTGTCGCAAAAGGGTTAATCTCTGAGAATAACCTTATTCTTACGGAGCCGGGCGAACGCGAAAAACTGATCAGGGCGCTTATCGAAGATTCGCTTGAGGGAATGGCTATTGTTCAGGATTTCAGGTTCATTTATGTCAATAAAGCATTTATCCAGATGGTAGGCTATAGCCTCGAAGAACTTAACCAAATGGAACCCACCCATATTATTGCACCCGAAGACAAGGAACGACTGACAACCCAGCACAGCCAAAGGATGAAGGGCGACAAAGAGGTAAAAATATCAGTGGCTTCTTTTATCCGCAAAGATGGTACAAAGTTCATCGCCGAATTCAATTCATCGCTGGTAGTTATCAGGGGAAAAGAAGCATCGTATATCACCATGCGCGACATTACCGAAAGGTTGAATTATGAGCGGGCATTGCGCGAAAGCGAAGCCAAATATAAAACGCTTGTTGAAAACTCACAGGACGGGATTATCATTGTACGAAACAATAAAATATTGTTTGCCAACAACACCTTTTGCCGGTTGATTGGTTACGGGTGCGATATTTTATACAGCAACACAGCCGATTATTTTGTACATCCCGATGACAGGGAAATAGTTAGAAATATCAATGAACGCAGAGCGTTGGGGGATAGCTCGACCATTATCACAAATTTCAGGATTTCGGGGAATAATGGGAAAGTACTCGAATGTGAGACCTACTCAACAGTAATTGAATACGATGGAATACCGGCAAGCCTTATCACCATACACAACCTTACCGAAAGCAAACGAATGCAGGAAGCGCTCCAGAAAAGCGAAGAAAAATACCGGAACCTGATCAACAAAGCCACCGATGGAATTGTGATTACTCAAAATGGGCTAATTAAGTTTGCTAATCCCGCCATGTGCGAAATGATGCAGTACAGCTACGATGAGATGATTGAAAAACCATATCTCAATTATGTGGTTCCCGAAGACCATCAGGTAATGATCGATTACCACAAAAGGCGGATGGCCGGCGAAATATTCACGAGCATTTACCGCAGCCGGTTTATCAGGAAAGATGGCTCGCTGATCACTATGGAGCTGAATGCCCGAACTTCGGACTATAATGGCAGTCCGGCCGCCTTTATCGTTATCAGAAATATTACCGACCGGATAAATATTGAAACAGAGTTGCAACAAGCCAAAGAGGCCCTCGAGAAAATGAACCTCGAACTTGAAAAACGGGTGGTTTCATCGTCGCAGAAACTTACCGAAGCCAACCTGCAACTGGTCAGGCTTCAGAAAGAAAACCTGCAATCGCAGTTCGAAGTTTTGCGTCAACAGGTAAATCCCCACTTTCTTTTCAACAGCTTAAACGTTTTAACATCGTTGATCAAACTTGAGCCCGACCTGGCCGAAAAATTCACTGAACATCTTTCGAAGGTTTACCGCTATGTACTTGAAAATAAAGACAAAGACCTGGTAAAACTCCGAACCGAGCTCGAATTCCTCGAAGCTTACATTTTCCTGCTTAACATCAGGTTTATGGATAAAATCAAAATTTCGGTAAACATCGAAGCCAATAAACAGGATATGCTGATTTTGCCACTTGCGCTTCAGCTACTCATCGAAAATGCGATAAAACATAATTCAATGTCGAAAAAGACTCCCTTGTATATTGAAATATATATAGATGGGGACAATGTACTGAACGTAGTAAACAACCTTCAGGAACGTGAATCGCATATGGCATCGACAGGATTGGGACTGAAAAACATAGAACACCGCTATAAATTGCTCGAATTGCCCACCCCTGAATTTATAAAGACCGATACCCATTTTATAGCACGGGTTCCCTTAACATTTGAAATTAATAAACAGGAGACGATAAAATAAAATTTTGGATGATGAAAATTGTAATTGTAGAAGATGAGCTATTTGCTGCCAAACGGTTGACCAATATTCTGAAGGAATATGACGAAAGAATCGAAATTGCGGCATGGCTCGAATCGGTAGCCGATTCGGTTGAATGGTTCAGCAATAACCCTCAACCCGATTTAATCTTCCTCGATATCCATCTGGAAGATGACCTTTGTTTTGCTATTTTTGAAAAAATTACGGTAACCTGCCCGATAGTATTTACCACAGCAACCGACGACCTGGCGGTTAAAGCTTTCAGGCTGAAAGGAATAGATTACCTGCACAAACCGATTGTAAAATCGGAACTGATTGCGATGCTCGAAAAGTATAATTCGCAGCCTGGCACGTATAATAAAATTATTGGAAAAGGTTATTTTAACGATCTGTTTGATCAGAAAGGATAGAATATGAGAACCATAATTATTGAAGATGAATTGTTTGCCGCCCGACGGCTCGAATCGATGATCGGAGAATACGACCCTGCTATAAAAATTGAAGCACGGCTCGAGTCGGTGGCCGAATCGGTTGACTGGTTAAGGAAGAATCCACATCCCGACCTGATTTTTCTCGACATCCATCTCGAAGATGGTTTAAGTTTCTCGATTTTCGACCAGGTAAAAGTAAACGTTCCTATAATTTTCACTACGGCATACGACGAGTATGCCATTAAGGCATTTAAACTCCGCAGCATCGATTATCTACTGAAGCCCATCGTTCAGACCGACCTGAACAAAGCCATCGACAAATACCGCGAATGGAGCGGCGAAAAACAGGTTTTCGATATTGGCGAACTGCGCGCCCTTATGCGTAGCGAAACCAGGGAATACCGCGAACGGTTTTCGGTGGTGGTAGGCCAAAAGCTGAAAAGCATTGAAGTAAAAGATATTGCATATTTTTTCTCGAACAGCGGCATTACTTTTATTGTATCCACAAGCGGTAACCAGTTTTCAATGGATATAAGCCTCGACAATCTTATGGAAGAACTCGATCCGAAACATTTTTTCCGTATTAACCGTCAATATCTGGTTCACATGCAATCGCTCGCCAATATTCATATATTTCCGAAGAGCAGGCTTAAACTGGAACTAAAGCCTTCGACCCGCGAGGATGTTTTTGTCAGTATCGACCGCGTAACCGAATTCAAAAAATGGATTGACGGAAAAAGTGAAAAATAAAAGCGGTAAAGCCCCCGATATATAACAACATAGGGTGCCAACCCTATGTGAAATGAACCCGTAATAATACCACATAAGCCCAGAAAGGGCGATATGTTACAATAATGATGTAATCACATCAATGATCCGTAAAAACGAAAAAACATTCCGGGCTTTCAGCCCTTGTGTATCGCCTCTGGCCGACTATTTCACAGGGTTTACACCCTGCGATTTCAAATATCGTCCCGTTGGGACTTGTCTGTCTCAGATTAATTAATCCCATACATATCGCTCATCAAAATCAATTTTGTATTCTTTGAAAAACTTCCTCAATTCATCCTGGTAATTCTCCTTTCTATGGTGCTCAGGTTGATTTCTGATATACTTTTCAACAATACCAATTTTTGAAGCACTAACTGAAAAGATTCCATAACCGTCCTGCCAATCAAATTTTTCAATTCCTTTAGTTTTTAGCCATTTCGATGATGATGTTTTTATTTTACTAATCAATTGGGCAATTGAAATAGTTCGTGGCAGTGAGCAAAGAATATGAATATGATCAGGGTTTGCATATAATTCGTTTGTATAGCTACCTAATTCCGAGAGTGTTCCTACAATATATGAGTGCAGTTCATTCCTGACAGTGTCATTTATAAACGGGAAACGATTTTTTGTTGTATAAACAATATGAACATAGACTTTTGCTAATGACTGTGGCATGATTAAAAATTGTTAGTTAATACTATCAAATGATTTCCTAAAAATAATCATAAATGATAAAATCCCTATCCAAAAATTAATAAAACTATGCTGTTAAACAAGGGGCAACGCCCCTATATGTAACAACATAGGGTGCCAACCCTATGGGTAAATGAACCTGTAAAAACACCACTCAAGCCCTGAAAGGGCGTTATGTCACAACAATGATTGTAATCACATCATCCAACCGTAAAATGAAAAAACATTCCGGGCTTTCAGCCCTTGTGTGTCGCCTCTGGCCGACATTTTCACAGGGTTGGCACCATGTGCTGGTTAACCTCGTCCCGTTGGTACTTCGCAATTTATAAACCATAACCAAATCACACTCCCATCAACCCCATTCAACTCCTTATTTCCGCCATTCATCTATTCAATTTTGCAGTGCTCCAAATAGTTGCCGATTTTTGTTGTATCAGAAAACAATGAAAACAAAAGCAATGAAAACAATTACCTTCTTATTTATTTTGGTACTATATGGTACTATATCCATGAAATCCTTTTCATCGGCCCATGCTTCAAATATTGCCAATTCGAAAAGGCTTACCGGTACTATACTCGATGCCGATAGCAGGCTTCCGTTGGCAAATGTTTCGGTCGCTTTTTACCATTCAAAAGATTCGACGCTTGTGGCAGGTACCATTTCCAACACCGATGGAAAATTCTGTATTGCCACACCCGAACCAGGAAACTGCTACCTGGTGCTTAGTGGTGCCGGGTACAACCAGCAAAAAATCAACCTTGCATCAATTGATGAGTTCCAGAATTTTATCAGGTTAGGCGATATTTATCTCACAAAACAGAATCTGGTAAATCTGAGTGCCCGAAGACGGTCGAATAATTGAGTATGCATAATCAGCTTCCGTTTTTAATTTATCGTTTCCTGACAATAAAATTGTGCTTATTACAATATTTTCCAGATATTAATGCTATTTAATACATTTTTATCAGGATATTTCTGTATTATCATACATTTTTATCTGGATAATTCTGTATTTTTGTAATGGCAATCAACATACAGGAAATGAAAAGGGATAAACTATCAGATTTAATTAATTGGAAAAAAAGCAAATACAGAAAACCTTTGATATTACGCGGAGCCCGTCAAACAGGAAAAACCTGGCTATTAAAGGAATTCGGGAAAATGTATTTTAAAAATTTTGTTTATGTGAATTTCGAAGAGCATACAAGCCTTCAGAGGCTATTTGAAAATGATTTTGATATTTCCAGAATAATCACCACGCTTCAAATCCATTCCAATCAAGCAATAATTCCCAACGAAACATTGATTATTCTCGACGAAATTCAATCGGCCACGAAAGGATTAACCTCCCTTAAATATTTTCATGAGCATGCGCCAGAATATTTTGTAGTGGCGGCAGGTTCTTTATTAGGAATGGAAATCCACAATAAAATTTCATTTCCTGTGGGCAATGTCAACTTTTATGACCTCAGACCAATGTCATTTCAAGAATTTCTATATGCTTTGGGTGAAGAGAAATTATCGGAACAGTTAGCCAACAAAAATTGGGATATAGTTTCCATTTTTCATGATAAAATCAACGAATACCTCCGTTATTACTTTTTTACCGGAGGTATGCCCGAAGTAGTAAAAATCTTTATTGAGACCCGTAACTGGGAATTAATCAGACAAACACAGACCAACATACTTAACTCATATGAAGCCGATTTTTCGAAGCATGTGCCTTCTGAAATAGTACCACGTCTCAGAATGGTTTGGCGGAGTATCCCCTCACAATTGGCTAAAGAAAATAAGAAATTCGTTTATGGTCTTTTGCGCGAAGGCGCAAGGGCCAAAGATTTTGAACTGGCAATTCAGTGGCTGGTCGATTCAGGGTTATTGCTGAAATGTCACCGCATAGAAAAACCCCATTTACCATTGATTGCATATCAGGATATGTCGGTTTTTAAACTTTTCCTGCACGATGTTGGATTATTGGGCGCAATGTCGGGTTTAAGCGCCCGGACGCTAATAGAGGGCGACAAAGTTTTTACAGAGTTTAAAGGTGCCTTAACAGAACAGTATGTAATTCAACAACTTCATACAAAGGAAAACAGATACATAGGATACTGGACCAATGAACGAAGTACCTCCGAAGTTGATTTCGTAATACAAGATGAAGATAGAATAATCCCTATTGAAGTGAAATCGGGCGAAAATCTCCGCTCGAAGAGCTTTCGGTTATTTTATGAGAAATATAAAACCGAAACAGCCATCCGGACATCACCCTTAAAATTCAAAGAAGAGGATTGGATGACAAATATTCCCTTGTATGCTATCCGATAAATTGGTCTTTAAGTTTGTCATTTTCTTTGTCAAAAAAATCAAATCACCTTCTCCATTTGTTCAAGTGAAATCCCTTTGGTTTCGGGAACGAAAAACCTTACCCAGATCAGTTGAAGCACCATCATTATACAGAAAAGGCCGAAAATATACTGCGGTTTCATGGCTTCGGCCATCAGAGGAAATACCAGGGTAAGCAAAGCTGCAAAAAACCAGTGGGTAAAACTACCCAACGATTGTCCGTATGAGCGGAATTTATTGGGAAATATTTCGCTGATAAAAACCCATATCACTGCTCCCTGCCCAATGGCATGTGCTGCAATAAACGCAAAAATCAAAATGGGTACCATCCCGAAATGGCCACTGGAAAACGCCCACGAAGTAAGCCCCAATGAAGTTATATATCCAACCGATCCGATATAAAGCAGCATACGTCGGCCAAGCCGGTCGATAAGCCAAAGCCCTGCAAACGTAAATATAAGGTTTGTAATTCCGATGCCTACCGATTGCAACAGAGCAGCCTGCGATTCGAGCCCCGACATTTCGAATATTCGTGGGGCAAAATAGAGAATGGCATTGATGCCGGATAACTGATTAAAGAATGCAATAAAAATGGCCAGTAAAATCGGTTTGGCCAGTGCACGCGAAAAAAAATGGTTTTTGTGTTTTTTTTCGTTACGCGAGTTTTCAATTTCGGTGGCCAGTCTCTCCAATTCCTGGTCGGAATAATCGGGGTTAATTTTCCTCAACAAAACCAGCCCACCCATACGGTTGCGTTTGTGAACAATTGTCCAACGCGGGCTTTCAGGCAAACTAATGCACGAGGCAGCAAATATCAGAGCAGGTAGAGCTTCGACCCCCAGCATCCAACGCCATGCGTTTTCGCCCATACCTCCCAGCAACGAATTCGACAGAAAGGCAACAAGTATCCCAAACACAATATTGAATTGGAACATACCGGTTAGTCGGCCCCTGTATGCCGGGGGCGAAATTTCAGAAATATACATCGGTGCGGCCACTGTCGATATACCTACTCCAAGGCCTCCGATAAACCTCGAAAACATAAAGGTATAAACTTCGGGGGCAACTGCCGAACCAAATGCCGACACCAGATAAAGAACTCCAATCCAAAGCAGGGTTTTCTTGCGTCCAAACTTTTCGGCGGGCCATCCTCCCATGAGCGAACCAAGTACTGTTCCCCACAGGGCCATACTGATGGCAAGGCCATGCAGGGCACTGTTGAGTTCCCAAAGTTTCTGGATAGCTTGTTCGGCCCCTGAAATGACTACCGTATCGAATCCAAAAAGAAAACCGGCCAGTGAGGCCACAACTGCGCTTTTATAGAGAAAATACCTATTGTTCATTCCCCGCGAAGGTTAATTCAGCATGCTCTTTTTCCGTCGATATCCTTGAAATCGACCGTATATCGTTCGCCGTTGCGCAATGTAATTTCGGCGCCAAGTGGCGACATTGAAGGCATTATATCGAAAATCCTGATTTCATGAACCGGATCGAGTTCATCTTCGGTCCATTGGCTGTTATCGGTTTTATGCAACATGGCTGTAATCATCAGTTCCATGGGTGGATTTTTGGCCAACCGCTTTTTACGGGCAAAAACCACTGTACTTTCATGGGCTTCGGCATTGCGGTTTTCATGAACCAAATACTCAAGGTTATCCCATCCGTGATAGGCAATTAAAGCTACCTTGCGGCCCTCTATTGATGCGGTTATAACTTTTCGGTTGCTGAAAGTGAACTGCTCAACAACTGCCTTTTCATGGTTAAGATGTGGCAACCCAAAATGCCCGAGAGTGAGCTCATACTCGAATGCCAGCCTCGAACGGTCAACACGGATAACACCGCCAGGTAGGGTAATCTCGGCCAGGTCGATTATATAACCAACCCCGTTGTTTGGCGGCCTGCGCATAATAGCCTGCCGGTAGAGCACCCCGCCCCGGTACCCGTTAAAAAACATGCTTTGCGAAGTGGTGAACACTTTTTCCTTCGACTCTTTATTATCGATGGCTTTTCCGGTTAAGTAAAAATTCACATCGTCTCCACGTAAATCACGCGGATCGAGGCTGTGATAGCTGTATTCCATCGAGGTGCCCCCTGACGGATTATGGTCTTCCCAAGGGAAATGTGTATTGTACACGAGTTTCGAGTAGTTTGGGTCGTCGTAATAAACCTTGCCCGAAATTATTTCGGAAGTTCCGGTTTTGCCATGATTAAGAAGCATAAGCCCCGGACTTTCGAGCAGCACTTTATTTGTTTGGTCACCTAAAGTTTCCCACATACCGTCGTTTTCTCTGGCAGTCCAGAAAGGTGAATCCTCGGGCAGCGCCAGGCAGATAAACGGCAGGAACATCAGGAACGGACTTGCCGGGCAGCTGTAATTCTGCACCATGTATTCCTTCTGCCCATAAAAACCTAATGAGGGAATGTTATTGTGGTAAAACTCTTCCCGGGTAACAAACTGCAGCAAAGATCCCGAACAGAGTCTACGTGCCCATCCCGGGTCGAGGGAGGTTTTTTCCTTGAGCATGAATGCAACCGGAAATGCCCCCGAAACCCACGTGCGGTAGCAAATACTGCGCGACCACATATTTATGTAGCCATCGCGCCCAAAGAAACTGGTAATCGACTCCATGAGTTTCTGCGCCGATTTTTCGATAATATCGGCAATCTCAGGGTAATACTCATCGCCAAATGCCCGGCTCCAGATGGTGGTATATACTATGAACAGGCTGATCGAATAGTAGTTGTAGGTTTGTTCGAGGTACCAACCATCGCCCGAATGATAGGAAACTACCCACAACAAATGGCTTTTCAGGAGCTCATCGTCAATCTCATAACCATACTTTTTCAGAAACGAAAGGGCTATAATATTGAAAATGCGCCAGTTGTTCTGTGTAGTGCGGTGGTGTGCCCATTTCGAAATGGTAACCGCCATCTGGTCTTTCTGCTCTTTAGTGAAAAAATCCCATAGCGAATCGGGCATCAACAACAATGTTTTAAACAAACCTCCGAATTCGCAGGTGAACTGATAGTTCGAATCGGGCAACTCTTCGGGTAGCGGAAGCGAATTGGGATGACCCGGAGTCAATGCATTATATAATTGCAAGGTATAATATTCGCGCAGTTTAATCCCTTTAATTTCAACTTCAGGGTCGAGGTGAATAAGAGGCCCGGCAAGGGTAAATGTCCGTTCGAGTGCCTCAAACTCCAGCGAGCGCCAACGCCAGTCGGGATCATTGGGTTGCGGATAGGTTTTACCCGGTACCGGCGGAAACGTCAGCACATCATTTATACTGCCAATATGCGTAAATGTCCGTTCGAGCAGGTATTTTGCCAGCTCAATGTAATGGTTGCGGGTCATACCGGTGAGAGGGCTCAAATTGTAATCGGGATTAATTACTTCAAATACTGCTTTCATTTTCTGGCTGATTGTATTGATTTTATTTTTTATGCGAATATTGCATTTTCGCTTTTATAAAAGTGATTTCAAATGTGATTTTCACTTGTTCATAAGCGATTTTTATCTATTTTTTCACTTATCCATAAGCGATTATTTGATTTTTCATCAGATGGCAAGCCATAAATTTCTATACATCATGACAAATTTTCGTTATAGTTCCACATAAATAGCATTCTTTTTTTCAAATGAAAATTGAAGATTATCAAAATGTTGCCATTATCAAGAACTTATATTTCGTACGAGCCAAAGAAAGCTCTGAAGTCGCCTGGCCATCCTAGTCGGTTTTCTGATTCAGGTTTTTGGTCATCCAATCTTATCTGAGAAGTTTAATCTCCTCAATTTATATAGTCATTGCGGGCAAATCCTTCTATATCGAACACAATATTTTCAAACAGAAAATCATGTGTAACCTGGTTTATTTCATCCTACAAACCGATCATTTTTACGGTCTCCACCTGTTTTTCGGTGCTAATCCGGAGTGTATATAACCCGGGAGCTTTTACAGATACATTGTAACTTGTGTTTGCATCCGATAATATATTCTGATAAACGGTTGAACCGGCCGAATTGATCAGTTCAATTTTCGCAGTTGCTGTATTTAAGCCCGACGTATCGATGGTGAATGAATTCCTGAATGGGTTGGGATAAACACGAAAATTCAGGTCGGTTAACTGAAAGCCGGTAGTACATCGGCTATCATTTGCTGCATATACTGCGACTTCCATTGGTTCCGACTGCACCGAGCAACCTTTAGAACTGGTCACCAAACGATAGGTGCCACTTTCGCCAACCTCTATCATGGGTACAGAACCATGAATTTTGGTATTGCCTTTCATCCAGTTATAGGTATATTCTTTTGATGGTACGGCATTTAGTTTAACTGAACCGCCCGGGCAGAACGACAAATCGCCGACCGGTGTTATTTTCGATTCAGGCAGGGGGTTTACTTCCACTTCGAAAGGAGGCGATTCAATCTCGAGGTTGCCTTTTATGATTTTTACTTTATAAATGCCCGCTTCGGATACTGTAATGGTCTGTGTTATCCCATCGAGAAGTTGATCCCCCTTGTACCATTTGTATTCCAATCCCTGCCCTGTTGGTGCATGGAGGGTAATCTCCTCGCCCTCGCACAAACATGCTGGTTTGGTAGCTCTTATGCTAACTTCGTCGGGTATCGATTTATCGAACGACAAAACCACCCGGTTCGGTAATTTGCTAGACTTTGAGTTGTTGATGCGGAAACTACCCGAACGCTTCTTTTCTCCCGATTCGATGGTATATTTATAGGTTCCTAAAAATCCTTCAAACGTTACCATTCCTTCATCATTCGAATCAATTTCCTGCTTTTTCGTCCACCACTGGTTGTAAATGAGGTCTTTCCATACTTCGCCGTGCGGGAGCATCGTCCAGCCGATGGTATAAAAAGCTGCATCGGGGCGCCAGTGCCTGCCCGCCCAGAAGCCCCAAACAAGAAACGATTTAACCGAAGGGTGACTGAATACTATGGTCAGCAGGTCGCGTGTATAATCGGCCTGAACGCCACGCTGGGTAATGTCGATATCATGCTCGGTAATCTTGATCTCTTTGCCAAGCTCTGCATATCGGTCGAGGATAGTGTAAATACGCGGAATTGAAGTGAGATCGCTCCCGAAATGCCCTTGTAAACCTATTCCGTCAATTACCCCTCCGTTTTTTTCAATGTTGGTTATGATGTTGTAGTACCCGTCCTGCTTTACTTTATTAAGGCCGCCCCCGCTGAGGATACCGAAATCGTTGATATACATTTTCACCCCCCGGTCGTTGTTTCTCACCCTTTTGAACCAATCGGCCATAACCTCATCGCCCAGAATATTCTGAAAATCGCGCTCCGAATAGGGCTCGTTCAAAACATCCCAGTCAATAAGTCGCCCTTTGGTGAACTGGGTTACCTGGTCGATCCGTTGGTCGATGGCATTGCGCAAAGCCACAGGGTTATTCTGAAGGTTTTGCAGGGATGACGGATTGTACCTGAAGGAAGGCCAAATAACCGTATGCCCGCGCACCGGAATGTTTCTTCGGTC
The DNA here is from genome assembly GCA_964565015.1 of uncultured Prolixibacteraceae bacterium. GTDB lineage: Bacteria > Bacteroidota > Bacteroidia > Bacteroidales > Prolixibacteraceae > UBA1413. Next base: position 11,839 of record CAZMDP010000007.1, read on the forward strand.
GAGGGTATCGAGGCTGCGCCTGATATTAGGGTTGGGCGTGGCTGGGTTAAATGTTCCCCATTTCAGATCATTTTCGAAAACCACTTCGTTAAACAGTTCGAAAACCCTGTTGCGGTAAGTCGAATTGCTGATAAACGTATTGGCGTCGATAGCAGTCCCAAAACCAAATTTATGTCGGATCATTTCAACCGTAACTTTTGCATTCTTTACTGGCTCACCTTCTTCATCATAAACAGCTATTTCCACCTTACCTTTCCGGTGCTGGTCAATCCTTTCGTTTGCAGCTGCCCGCCAGGGTGCATCTTCTTCCCTTCCATGATATGTAATTTCGGTAACAGGAAGGTCGTTTACTGTCAGGCTATTCCTGTAATTTATGAATTTCACATCGGCAACTTCGATGGTTTGAGATGGGAACCCAACATGAAAAGCATAATTTACCGCCGCAGTTGCCAGGGTAGCTGCACTTTTTAACGGAGCATAATAAAGTTTCCATTCGGAGCCTATGGCAATGCGGAAATATATCTGCTTTGCGTAGGTTGTGTTGTGCTCAATACAAACCATCAGGAAGCCATTTCCTGTTTCATCAATCGATGAAATAGTCCGGGCATAAAACGCTACCAGAATTACATCGCCGTCGTTGATCCCTGCAACGGCCGGAAATTTTATCTGAGCATCCCAGGTGTTGACAATACCGGTTCCGGTTGTGTAACGGAGCGCCTTTGTAAACGGTTGTCCATGAACATCGACCTGGGTAAGGGTACCCTGCCCGATTCGCTGGAAAGTGGTACCCGTTTGTGCGTTAAGAATTGTTCCGCCTCCGGGTATCTGTGCATAAAGCTGAATATGCAGAAATGCAAAAAAGAAAAGCAAAAATCTCATCGATATAATTTTTGATTGTAAAAAATAGAGATTTGCTAATATAGTTTTTTTCCTATGTGCTTCCAACAAAATGCTCTTACCTGGAGTGTAAAAAAATACAATAAAAAATTTTAGCCTATTGTTGTTATCATTTTGACAGAAA